>JANMLE010000821.1:0-3123 GCA_031372385.1 Planctomycetota bacterium
TCGCCGTTCAGCCAGACTTCGGCCAGCGTGGCGAGGCCGTCAAAATGCAGCCGCGCCGGATGCCGACCATCGCCGACGTGGGAACGGAACGACGTCTGAAACCACCAGTCGTCCGCATCGATCTCCGGCGGCTGTTCGAACGACCATCGCTCATTTTCGGCGAGGACCGATGCGACCGTTCCGGGCACTGTGGCGGAAAGCCAGTCGGATGCGGCGGCAGCCAGTTGCGAGGGATCGGTGATGGTCCCCGGCCGATGGGCGCGGCACCGCCACGGGCCCAATGAGCCGTCACGAGCGATCACACTGTCACCGGGTTCCGCCGACATTACTGGGGACTGCGGAGATTCCTCTCCGCGTTCCTTTCTCTCTTCAGCAAACTGCCGTCACCGCGGAACTGACGCCGCCCCGCACCGATGTATCCAGTCGCGATGCCAGATAGTCCATCGCCGTCCGCCAGATGTCGGCCATGTCGTCGAGGGGGCCGAGGTTGAGCGGCTTCTTTCGCGCGATCGCCCGGGCCAGTTGGAACTGCATTGTCTTGGCACCGGTCGCCAGCAGATGGAACGCATCCCGCGCGACGCCCAACCCGTCAACGCCGTGGGAATCCAGCCACTCGAAGTACAGGGCCGCCAGTTCATACGCGGCACCGAACTGCCGCAGCGTCGCGAACGAATACTGGTGGAACACGTCCATCGATTCGTGGACCAGCCAGTCCATGTCCGCGGCGAAACGCGGCTTGAATTTGTCGAACGGGTTCGTTTCCGGCAGCCGCGACAACTGCTGTTTCAACAACGACAGCGAGGTCTCGACGAGCGTGCGACCGGTCGCCGCACGGTTCGGCCGCCGTTTCACGAATTCGACGTACGGAGGCATCATCGCCGGATCGTGCGGACCTTCCAGCCGGAACAAGTTCACAAAATCATCGCCGTGCAGTTCGTAATAGCCCTGCCCGTGGAAGTACCCCAGCCGCTGATTGGCGACGTCGATGTCGGTCACCGCCACGGTCGACTTGGTGTGTTCGCGTCGGTACGCGGTCCCTTCCGTGTCGGGAAGGAAATACGAATCGAGTTCGACCAGCACCGGCCGGCCAATTGCGACCTGTTCATCGACATGCTTCACCAGCGGTTGCCAGATCGCCAACTCCTGCACGTCCAGTCCGTACAGGTCGCGCAGGTCCGCGTGCGGGAACTTGAAGAACGTCCACTGGTCGCCTTCGAAGTCGATGCCGACCGTGAACGGCAGCGCCGCGATCGGATCGAAGCCCCAGGCATGCAGCAACTCGATCCAGACGTCGACGTAGCAGTTCGTCTCCGCCCAGTGGCGTTCCCGCGTGTGAATCAAGTGTCGCTGATAGCCGTCGGGGCTCAGCGGGAAAACCTGTTTCGTCATAGTGCGAGCACGCTCTTTACGTCGGAGGGCCAGTGATCGGGGTCAAATCCGTGAGCCATGAACAGCGCCAGCGCGATCCGTTCCAGGCCGAAGCCGATGCACGCCGTGTGGGCGTACTCGCCGTCGGCGGTCCGGATGTCGAAGGCATGGCCGAAGTGGTCGAGATGGTAGTTGCACGAGGTGATCGCCGTCGGCTTTTCAGACGTGGCCACCGCATGCACCAGCTCGAACTTCAGATCCTGCTCTTTCTGGGCCGCCGCCATCATCCGCCCGCCACGCCCGAAGAACGGGTCGTTGGCGACCACGCTTTCCACGTTGAGGCCGACGGACGTCAGGACTTCCTGGCCGACGTTCAGCCAGTATTCGCGGTGTTCCAGCGCCTGCTCGGCCGTGCCCATCCGCACGAACTCGCGCTGACGGAAAATCTGCATCCGCGCGGGATCGACCGACGGTTCGTGGCGAAACACGAACGACCGCAAGTCGACCAGCCGGCCTTCAGACGCCAAGGTCGTCCCGGTGGCGGTGGGATAGAGCGGATAGCACGCGGCCGGCGTCAGCATGACGTCGGTCGGCGTCAGGTCGCGCGTCCAGTCATCACCCCGCGCCCGCTTGTCGAGCAGCTTGGCGTGGTCGTGTTCGTTCCCCGTAAACGTGTGGACAGAACCCATCAGGTCGGGAAAGTTGTCCATGTGAGTCGTCTGCAGGTAATGCTTCCGGTTCAGGATGGCGGGAAACCGCATGACCTCGGCCTTGAGCGGCTTGGCGCGTTTCGTCACCGCCAGTTCGAAGCGTTCGACCACGTCTTCAAACACACCGTTGAAGCCGTACAGGCCGGGAACGCCCAGCGAAATCAACAGGCCCGCTTCTGTCAGTTGATCCTGACAGTGCTGATAGGCCTCGGTCAAAGTCATGGTCGCAATGCACATTGTCAGTGTCCCTCTCTGTGGGCCAGCAGCATGGTGGCGTTGAGCTTGGTGATACGGTCGTTGTTGACCATCAACGCGGCACCGTAGGCGTCGCGCAGATGGCGTGAAAGGCTGAACTTGGAATCGTTGCGATACCCCGAGATGCCGCAGATCAGCAGCGACTGGCCGACGATTTCGACGATCCGCTGCGAGCACGAGATCTTCAGGTTGTTGGTCCGGATCGAAAAGCCGAAGCCGTGGATCGAGTCGGTCGAGTTGCTCGAAAGCAAGTCGTGATACTCGCGGGCCAGGCAGTCGACGTTGTGCCGCATTTCCTGCAGCACGAGATCGACCTCGGCCAGCCGGATGGCGGAGATCGGTGTTTCACCGGGTGTCTTGCGGGCCTCGGCCCGCACAAACGCCCGCGCCAGATTGACGGCATCGGCCGCGATCCCGGTCCACAGCGCGCCCCAGACAATGTGCGAATACGGATGCATCGTCTGTGACAGGATGTCGTTGAACAGCGTCGGCAGGATCTGGTCCGTTGCTCCGTGCGAGGTCAGTGTGAAGCCCGAACTGCACGTGCCGCGAAAGCCCATCGTGTCCCAGGTCGAAAGGGGCTCGGCGGAATACTCGCCGCGGCGGACCATGACCTGCACCTGATCGCTCGGCGGCGAATCGGGCGCGCGGCGAGCCGTGACCAGGATGTCGTCGGCATAGGCGCCATACGAGATCACCGGCGCCTTCTTGGTCAGCGAAAACGATTCAGCCTCGACGACGACCGAGCAGACGCTCGACAGCAGATCGCCGCCGGTGCCGATTTCCGTCG
>JANMLE010000836.1:0-5632 GCA_031372385.1 Planctomycetota bacterium
TTCCGCCCGCTTCTCGGCCTCGACCCGTGCCGCGTCCGCCAACGCGGCCTTGGCCATCGCCCGGTGCTGAGCCTCCAGCACTGACGCTTCCGCCTCGCGCTTGCGGGTTTCCGAGATCTGATACGCCTCGGCGTTCTTCACGCCCAGCTCCGCCTTGGAGGCTGCGATCTTTGCCTGCGACAGGTTCTCGCCTTCGATCGCCGCCGCGTTGGCTTCGGCCGTCTTGATGCGCATCTCGCGTTCGGCGAACTTCACTTGAGCCTCGCGTTCGAAGGCGGCGGTCTGCTCACCGATCTGGCGTTCCTTGTCCATTTCCGCCAGACGAATCTTCTGATCTCGGGCGGCGGCCTGCATGCCGATTTCGCGTTCCTTTTCCAACTCGGCCAAGCGAATCGCCTGTTCCCGTTCGGCCCCTCGGACACCGATGTCGCGTTCCTTGTTTGCGTTGCTGATCTGGATCTGCTTGTCGCGGTTGGCTTCGACGACGCGGGTTTCACCCATGCGTTCCTGATCGGCCACATCGCCGCGCGCCTGTTGAATCGCCTGCGACGCCGCCTTTTGGCCGATGGCGTCGATGTAGCCCGATTCGTCCGTGATGTCCGTGATGTTCACGTTGATCAGGACCAGGCCGATCTTTCGCAACTCGGGTTCCAGCGAATTCTGAACGTGCGACAGGAACGTGTCGCGGTCCTTGTTGATGTCCTCGATCCGCATCGAGGCGATGACCTGACGGAGTTGCCCGAAGATAATTTCCTGGGCCTGCTTTTCCACGTCGGCGCGCTTCAGTCCCAACAGTCGGATGGCGGCGTTGTTCATCACTTCGGGTGTCGTCCCGACGGCGACGGTGAACACGCTGGGGACGTTGACTCGGATGTTCTCGGACGACAAAGCGCCCCGCAGCGGGATCTCGATCTGGATCGGCTCCAGGTTCAGGTAGTCATAGTCCTGCAGCAGCGGGATCACGAAGGTGGCTCCACCGTGAACGCACTTCACGGCGTTCCCCTTGCCCATCGCCATCCCGTAGATCACCAGGATGCGGTTGCTCGGACACCGTTTGAAACGGTTGGCGAGCAGCATCACAAAGCTGAAGGCGATGATCGCCGCAAACACACCCATCGTGGCGAGCCACGACAGCCCGAAGAATCCGGCTGAGTCGATGGCGGCGAGAACAAACGTGGTCATGGAACAGTCCTTTCCCAGGGAGAAGGTGGACGAAACCGTCTCGGATGCGGGGCGGGTTGCGAAACGGGAAATGGGGCAGTGTGGCTATTGCTTCGTCACGGCCAAGAAGTTGGGTTCTCTTCGTAGCCACGTTCGCCAGAACGTGGGGACAATGTTGGACCTACCCCACGCTCTGGCGAGCGTGGCTACCCCAAGGTCGAGCGTCGACGCCGCGCTACGCGGGAGCCGCCACAACGTCGACGGCATCCGAGCCGACGACCTTGGTCACCACCACCGTGGCACCGGTCGGAAGTTCGGCCTGATCGGTCCAAGCCGTCAACTCTACGGTTCGATTCTGCAAGTTGAGTTGAATCTTGCCGGCTCCCTGGCGCGCGCCGGGAACTCGCAGGTAGACATTGCCGGTCATACCGACGGCACGGTCGATTCGAACGCTGCCGTCCGCGTGCAGTCGCCCGAGTTGCCGCATCAGCCAATGCACGGAATACATGGCGGTGAACCCGGCCAGCAGGGCGATCACCAGCGACGGCCCCTCGGCGATGTCATTGGTCAGGGACGCCATTCCCGCCATACCGAAAAACGTCAGTGCCGCCACGACCGTGCGAAACGTCACAATGCCGAAGAACCACGTGGAAGTGTGGTGCTGGTGCCCGCCGTGTTCGAGTTGGTCGCCGGGACCGCCGTCATGGCCGAGACCGGCACCACCGGCGTGGACATCGCCGCCGTGGAAATCGCCGTGAAAATCACCACCGGCATCGTGATCGCCGCTCATGCCGAGCAGCGTCATGAGCGTCTGGCAAATCAGCAGGGTTCCGCCGAACACCGCACAAGCCGTAAAGATGGTCGTCATGGCATCGCCCTTGTGAAGGACTGTGGTTCGACACCGCTGTGGATCAATTGCGAATCAGTTGCGAAGGCGAACGGCTCGGCGACGGAATCGGATCAAACCTTGTGATGAGATTCCGGTGAGAACTTCACCGCAGACCAACGAATCGAAGACTTGCAAATGGATGATTGCAGATTGAAAGACACCAGATCGTTCATCAATTTGCACTTTGCAATCTCTTCACGAACTTGACTCACAGAGTCACATTCCGGACTCAATGGACTCCATCCCGGCCTCCAATGTTCCTGCCGTCGTCATTCCGCACGCAACGGCCGCATCATCAGTGAGTTGGTGGCATCGGCCGGCCCCTTGTCCTCGAACAGGACGCGATAGACCTCGCTCATGATCGGTGTTTCGATTCCCTCCTGCTCCGAGATTTCAAACACGCTCTTGGCGGTGGCCACCCCTTCGGCCACGGCTTCCATCTCGGACAGGATCTTGGCCAGTGAATCGCCGCGTCCCAGTCGTTCACCGACGCGCCGGTTGCGACCGTAGCTGCTGACACAGGTGGTGATCAGGTCGCCCATCCCTGCCAGACCGGTGAAGGTCGAGGCTTCAGCGCCAAACCGCAGGCCGAAGCGGGTCATCTCAACCAGTCCGCGCGTCATCAGCGCCGACTTGGCGTTGTCGCCATAGCCGAGTCCATCCGAGATTCCCGCCGCGATCGCCACGACGTTTTTCAGAGCCCCCGCCAGTTCAACTCCGATTAGATCGAGATTGGTGTAGACGCGGAATCGCTGCGTGTTGAACATCCGCTGGACCTGCCGCGCCAATCCAAGATCCCCGCTGGCGGCGACCAGCGTGGCCGGCAGTCGGCGACCGATCTCTTCGGCATGACTGGGGCCGCTCAGTGCGACGACGGCACGGCTCCCCAGCACCTCGGCGACGATTTCACTCGGTCGCAGAAACGTCTCGTTCTCGATCCCCTTGATGACACTGATGACCGGTCGCGGTCGGCTCATCATGTGTTTGCGAATGTCCATCAGTGACGAACGGAGAAACTGGGTCGGAACGGCGGCGACGATGTATTCGGCCCCGTCCAAGGCGCGCTCGATGTCCGACGTGGCGGACACATTGTCCGGCAGCCGAACGCCCGGTAACAGCCGCTTGTTCTCGCGGTCGCGCTGCATCTGCTCGGCGTATTCGGCTGTGCGAGCCCAGATCGCGACTTCCTGGTCGGAGTGATCCGCCAACAGGATCGAACAAGCGGTGCCCATCGCCCCGCCGCCGAGAATTGCGATTTTCGTAGTCATGGTGCGTCCGTCGGAGAGGGCTGTGATTCTTCGGTAACAGGCTGTCAATCAGCCGGAACGCGCTAGCGTCCGGTTCTTGTGGAAACCGTGGGCTAGCGCCCTGCGGCTGATGAATCATCCGGGAGAAGACGGTCTTCTCTGAGCATCGCATTCAGAAAGTACGGCGTGTCGCGATGCCCCGAAATGGTCGTCCTGCAAGACTCCGCCAGCCGCGGGACTTTGAGAATCTGCGGAAATTTGTTTGCCGTCCCCCGGAATCCAACCTAGGTTTCGGTTGGTCAATTCCTCCACCGGAGCATGGTAATGCAAACCGTCATCGAACAACAGAATTCGCAACCCTTCGTCGATCGCCGTGCCCAAGCCGCTTCGCGCGACGGCGGAGCGGAGCGGCGGCAGTTCAGCGCGTCGGTCACCACCGCCAATCCCGCCATCGCGGAACTGTCCGAAGCGGTGGACCAGTACAAGCTGCGTCACCACCGCCGGTTCATCACGTTTGAAGAACTCTTCAACGTCATCGCCGAACTGGGTTACCACAAGTAGACCGCAATCAGCGTCGCGTGGGCGATGAATCGGGAGCGGACGGAAAGCCGCCGCGGTCCGTGGCCGATCTGATCAGCGACATCGGGAGCTGATCATGAGGTGCGGCGAGGGAACGATGTCAATCGTTGTCGGCCAGACATCGCGCACACCGTTCGCGCCATCAAGAAAACAAGGCGTCGGAACCGGAGGGTCTCGACGCCTGGTTTGGTTCGTTCGATCGACGAGAGCTTTCATCCTTCGGATCGCTTCCGATCACTCTCTGCCGCCGCCGCCTCCGCCACCGCCGCCACCGCCTTCACCCATTGCCATGCAAGTGACCAGGTCGCACGATGTGCTGCCATCGCAGGTGTCGAGCATGTCGGTAAACATTGAACCAGCGGTCTGGGAAGTGAATCCACCAGTCGCCGGACAAGGACAGCAATGGAATCCGGTAAAGCTGAAGCTCTGGTTGAGACTACCGATGGCCTGAGCCACGTCACTCAACTCTTCGTTCACCGCCATGGCCACGTGGCTCAACCCGACAACCATGCCGATCACGGCGATGGTCAGCACCAACGTGAGTTCGGCCGAAATGATGAAACCAGCTTCGTTGTTCCAGAAATTCTTCAACATGGGTGATGCTCCTGAGTTCCAAGGTTTTGGATTGATGGTGTGAACTGCTCCGGGAGATTTCGTGCCGCCTGCACTTCCACGCGGTCTCCGTCGCCAAACAGAGGTCCGCGAGAATCGGTCCTTCGCGATTGGAGTTCCCGTATCGACTCGTCAATCGCCACTCGAAACATTCCAACGCCCTCAAGATGCTTCGCACGTCAAACATGCGAACGACTGGCCAGTCTGGGAGGGCGTCGTGTGTGACAAGGCGAGGGAGGCTACAAGCAGCGGCCGTGCCTGAATCAGCCCGCCTTGACACTTTGTCAACCGGCAATTGCGGCACCCTTCTGGCGGTAGACGCCACGCAGGAATCGACTTGCGACGCACGAGACGCACTCGAAAAAAAAGACGGGCTGTTCATGCTTTTGACAAGTTGTTTCAGCCCCGAAACAGTTGGTCTCTGCCGCCTGAACCCAAGCCCCCTCACCAGCCGGGTGAAGTGAGGTAATCCGGCAACTCGCGTGGTCCGCCCGTTGACGTTTGGCATCACCGAACGACGGCGACCACTTCTGGCTTGGAATTTCCGTGTCACGAGCCTCCGCACGCGACTCAACAATTCCGGCCAGCGCCGACTTTTTCCAGGCGGGTAAGATCCGTTGAGAGTTGCTTCCGGTTCTGGTCGTGTCCCGCAAATCGGATTCGAGCAGACCGCTCCGCCTACCTCTGCTAGGACGAGTTCGTGAACCGGCGTCACTCCATCAACTCCGCAGACGCCACTCCAACGGTGGCTTCTAGTCGAAATGCCAGTTCGCGAGCCAGTACCGCGGGCAAGAAGAGAAAAGGGGATAAGCGGCTGTGCATGTTCTACTTCCGAGAGTTGCACGGTGTGTTGCAACGCGAGCGGTGTTGTCCTGCCCCGGCTCGGGTATCACGTCTTCGCGTCCACATCCGCGCCCCTTTCGATTCGCCCGCCCCACACCGATCACCCCGCGAACAAAACGGCGCGCGAATGAGGGGGCTGTCGAACCGTGCCGCACGCCTGACGTCACACTCGTCCAACTGCGGCCATTAAGGCTGCGGCTCTCGCCATGCAGCCTGACGACCGTGGCAACAGTGCCCGAACTGAAGCGAACGGACTACGGTTGCTTCGCGGCGCACAACTCTCGGACGTCATCGCTGCACA
>JANMLE010000871.1:0-1073 GCA_031372385.1 Planctomycetota bacterium
CAGTGGTCGGCATGCGCGTGCGACAGGATGACGCCGCTCAGTTCTTTCGGGCGGCAGAGGAACTGTTCGTTCTTCTTGCGGGCCTCGGCGCGGTGTCCCTGGAAGAAGCCGCAGTCGAGCAGGACGCGCAGCGTGTCGGTCTCGATCAAGTGCTGGCTGCCGGTGACTTCGCCGGCGGCGCCGAGAAACGTGATTTTCATGAAGTGTCTCGTTCGGGGTGGTCGCAGTCGTGACGCAGTCAGTATGAACTGCCGTGTGATGCGATGCCACCCGCGGGCGGAATTGGGTTCCGTCAGGGGTGCAGTAGCCACTTTGTGGTGGGCTGCAAAAAGGCTGTGTTCTGGTGCCCTCTCCCCGGCTCTGCGGGGCGAGGGGACCGGAAATGACCACCAATTGGCGACTGCACCCTTCCGTCAGTGTGTGGCAAATCTTCCCGGCAACTCAATGAGCCGCAGGGCGCTAGCCCCGGTTTGAACGTGCGACCCAAGCGAGAACCGGACGCTAGCGCGTTCCGGCTGATCCCGCCAGGAAATCTTGGCATTCCCGTTCCGTCAACGTGCATGACAGCCGGCGCAAGGGCGTCATACAATCGGACGGTGCCTTCCCTTTGAGATTTCAGATTTCCTGACTCTTAACGGATTGCAGGTGTGGGCAAGATGGTGCCCACGCGAGGGGGCCGGAGGAAGACGTGCAACCAGCGGAGACTGCTTCGGGATGTTGAACACGCTGCGCCAACTGCTGCTGGGCGATGAAACGGCGCGCGGTTCGATGCTGGAGCATCTGGCGTTGCTCGGGTTTCGCGACCCGGCGTCGATCGCCCAGCGGATTCGTGCGCTGGCGGGGTCCGACGCTCAGCCGAACGAGGCGGCCGGGAGTCTCTTCAAGCTGATCACCCTGCTCGCCGATTCGGCCGACCCCGCGGCCGGGCTCGGCGACTTCGAGCGGTTCGTGCAGCGCGTCGCCGACCGCGGCGCCCTGTTCCGGTTCCTCGGCGACAACCCGCGCGCGATCGAAATGCTGGTGCGTCTGTTCACCAGCAGCCGTTACCTGACGGAGACGCTGCTCCGCAATCC
>JANMLE010001862.1:0-1139 GCA_031372385.1 Planctomycetota bacterium
TGCGCTCGCTGCCGCGGAACACGCCGCCGATGACCGCGCTCCGCTCCGCCGTGTCGATGTCCGCTGCTTACGACCCGCTCGCCGAAGACGAATCACCGGCCGCCAACTTCGAGAAGTCGATCCGGCTGACGGCCGAGATGACGACGATTGTCGCGGCCATCCGCCGGCTCTCCGCCGGGTTGGAACCGGTGGCCCCGCGCGGTGATCTCAGCCACGCCGGCAACTTCATGTACATGCTGAACGGAACCGTGCCGTCGGCCGATGCCGAGAAGGCGATGGACCTGATCCTGATCCTGCATGCGGAACACGGACTGAACGCCAGCACGTTTGCCGCGCGCGTCATCGCCGCCACGCTGTCGGACATCTATTCGGCGATCACCGGAGCGATCGGCGCGTTGAAGGGCTCGCTGCACGGCGGTGCCAACACCGAAGTGCTGAAGACCCTGATGGAAATCGGCAGCGTTGAAAACGTGGTTCCGTGGGTCGAGGCCGTCCGTGCCAAGAAGGGCAAGTTCATGGGCTTCGGCCACGCGGTCTACCAGGTCGAAGACCCCCGCGCGGTGCATCTGAAGGAACTCTCCCGCCGACTGGGCATCGAGACCGGCGATTCGAAGTGGTACGACATCTCGATCGCCATGGAACAGGCGGTCAAGGCGGCGATCAAGAAGAACTGCAACGTCGACTTCTACTCCGCCAGCCTGCAGCATTACATGGGAATTCCGGGTGACATGTTCACCTGCATCTTCGCCGCCAGCCGGATCGTCGGCTGGTGCGCCCACGTCTTGGAACAGCTCAGCGACAACAAGATCATCCGCCCGTCCTCGAACTACATCGGGGTGCCCGAACGCCTCTACGCGCCGATCGCCGTGCGCTGAGGCAGTCGGCAGAAAATGATCTACCTGTAGGACGGATTTTCAATCCGTCCTACGTCATTGGTCGCTAATTTCCTGCGGACTGCCTGAGGTCGTTGGAGCCGGTCATCAGCGGCTGATTCGATTCGCCAGCGTGTCGATTGCATGAGGGAGTCCCTTGTGAGCGTTTTGGGTTGCACAGGGAATCGAAACCTCACACAGCCATGAATGCGTCATTTGCCGTCCGAGCCGCGCCCGTCAGGAAGCGGTCTGTGAATCCCGCTTCCT
>JANMLE010000886.1:0-1381 GCA_031372385.1 Planctomycetota bacterium
CTTCGCCGCGCCGGCCCACCAGCAATTCTCGATGTTTCCTGATGGTGGGCCGGCGCTCGAAGCGAGCTGGTCCCACCCTACATTGAACAAGGCGATGGCTCTGCCCCGCCGCCCGCAAGGAACCGACCCGTCATGAACGACGAAACTCTTCAAATCATCCAGCAGGTCTACGGCGTTGAAAACTGGTCGGCGGGTTACTTCGACATCAACTCGAAGGGCCACATCATCGTCCGACCCGCCAGGGACGATCCGCGATTCGTCGATTTGAAAGAGTTGGTCGACCACCTGTTGAGCGACCGCAAGCTGCAACTCCCCCTGCTCATCCGCTTCCCTCAATTGCTGACGGGGCAACTGCGCAAGCTGTCGGCGGCGTATCAGTCGGCCATTCAGGAATATGGCTTTCACGGGTTGCACTACCCGGTTTATCCCATGAAGGTCAATCCGCGGCGCGAAGTTGTGGAAGAATTCCTGCGGGACAGCGGTCGCTGCCGCGTCGGCCTGGAATGCGGATCGAAGGCGGAGTTGTACGCCGCTGTCGGACAGGACCAGTCGGCGGACTCGCTGATGTTGTGCAACGGTTTCAAGGACGAGGCGTTCATCGAGACCGCGCTGCTGGCCGTTCGCGCCGGCAAGCGGGTGGTGATCGTCGTGGAGAAGCTGAACGAATTGAAGACGGTTGTGAAACTGGCGCAGAAGAACGGAGTCGCGCCGTGGATCGGACTGCGGGCCAAGCTCTATTCGCGCGGGTCCGGCAAGTGGGCGTCGTCCGGCGGAGATGCCGCCAAGTTCGGACTCACCACATCGGAAATCCTGCAATGCGTGCGGCTCCTCAAGGAAGCCAAACTCGACGGCCAGTTGAAGCTGCTGCACTTCCACATCGGCTCGCAGATCACCGACATCAAGCGGGTGAAGAACGCCATGAAGGAGGCGGCGCGCGTGTACTCGAAGCTGCGCCAGATCGGCTGCGGGATCGAGTTCCTCGACATCGGCGGTGGTCTCGGCGTGGACTACGACGGCTCGCAGACGCGGTTCGAGTCGAGCGTCAACTACACCGTGCAGGAGTTCGCCAACGACGTCGTCTATGTCTTCAAGGGTGTCTGCGACGAAGAGAATGTGCCGCACCCGCATCTCGTCACCGAAAGCGGCCGGTTCATGACGGCGTACCACACGGTCTTCATCACGTCGATCCGTGACGAGATCGAAACCTTCGCCGATGACGAGGCGGAAGTCACCATCGACCAGGATGACCCGCAGGTGATCACGGAGCTCAAGGATCTGTGCGATTCCATCAACGGCAAGAATTACGCCGAGTACTACCACGACGCGCTGGAACACAAGGACGAACTGCACACGCAGTTCAACCTCGGCTTGATCAGCCTGG
>JANMLE010000976.1:0-7552 GCA_031372385.1 Planctomycetota bacterium
CTGCTGAGCAGCAATGAGTTCGTGTTTGTGGATTGAGCGAATGAACGCGGGGGTCGGTTGCGATGACGTTTCCGACAAAAGTCGATGTAGCGTGGGCTTCAGCCCACGTTTCTCGGGAAATAACGCATCCGTGTGGGCTAAAGCCCACACTACGGAGACTTTTGTCGGAAACGTCTGCGATGACTTTCCAGTGTCAGTTGCGATGACTTTGAAGGAGTTTCGTGACATCACCCAGCGATTCTGAAGTTGTCTTTACTCCGAAGGAGTTTCGTCACATAGCCCAGGGTTGCCGCGCCTCGCGGCTACCCTGGGGACAGGATTCAAACCACACACGTACCCTGAAAGGGTTCCGTCATCGGGAGTATTCAAAGCCATGCCCCAGTCCCTCTTGAATGTCATCTTTCACCTGGTGTTTTCCGTAAGGGATCGCTGCCCGATGCTCAAAGACCGCGGCATTCGAGCCCAGATGCACGCGGAACTGGGCGGCACGTCGAAAACATTGAATTGCCCGCCAATCATCGTGGGTGGCGTCGATGATCACATTCACCTGCTGGCACGGCAGTCGCGGACGATCACGTTGTCCGATTGGGTGAAGGAGTTGAAGCGTGTCACGTCGATTTGGATCAAGGAGAAGGGGCCGGAGTACTCGACGTTTTCTTGGCAGAGCGGATACGGCGCGTTCTCGGTCAGCCAGTCGCAAATGAACAGGGTCATTGATTACGTCCGGCACCAGGACGAGCATCACAAGAACATGGATTTCAAGACGGAGTTTCGTGAGTTTCTCGAACGTCACGAGATTGAATTCGACGAGCGATACGTTTGGGATTGAAAGACGCCATCGAACGTTTCCACGAAAGACGCAATCCCGTTGGGGTAGATCGTGGTGGTATTCCCGTTCCCAGGGTAGCCGCGACGCGCGGCAACCCTGGGCTATGTGACGAAACTCCTTCGGAGTAAAGACCCATGAAGACCAACCTTTGTTCATATTCTCGACGTTCTGTTGTTCAGTCGCTTGTCGGCGGTTCGCTGCTATTGCCGGGGATCATCTCTGAGATGCTCGCGGCCGACGACCAGCCGGCCGACGTGGATCCACTTGCGCCGAAGGCACCGCATTTCACGCCGCGTGCCAAGCGGATCATCTTCATGAACATGAGCGGCGGCGCTTCGCATGTGGACTCGTTCGACTACAAGCCGAAGCTCGTCGCCGACCACAACAAGACGTACCAAGTCCCCGCGAAGATGCTGGAAGCGTTTGCTCTGAACAACCGGGTCGTCGAGAAATTCTTCAAGCGGCCGGACTGGGCTTTCAAACAGCGGGGCGAGTCCGGCCTGTGGATCAGCGACCTGTTCCCGCACATCGCCGAATGTGCCGACGACCTCTGCCTGATCCGCTCGATGCGCAATGACCATGCCGACCACTTTCAGGCGACGCTCGGAATTCACACCGGCTCCGTGACGTTTGCCCGACCGAGCATCGGGTCATGGGTCAGCCACGGACTGGGGACCGTCAACCAGAACCTGCCGTCGTTTATTGTGCTGGCTCCGCTGACCCCGTATGCCGGCGGACAGGTCTGGGCGTCCGATTTTCTACCGGGTTGCCATCAGGGGACGCCGGTCGCGCCCGGTGCCGAGCCGATCGCCAACATCCAGCGACGCCAGCCGGCCGCCGCGTTGCAGGAACTGGAGCTCGGTCTGACTCAGGCGTTCAACCGGCGGCATCTGGCGCACCGCGCGGGTGACGCGAACCTCACCGCGCGCATCAAGTCTTTCGAGACCGCGTTCGGCATGCAGTCGGCCGCGCCCGAAGCATTCGATCTGACAAAGGAAACCGACGCGACATTGCAGCTCTACGGCCTGCCGCGCGGCAGCACGAAGGGCTTCGCGTGGCAGTGCCTGATGGCGCGGCGTCTGGCCGAGCGGGGCGTGCGCTTCATCGAACTGATCGACACCGGCGCGTCAAACAACTGGGACGCGCACGGCGACATGGCGACTCACGCGCCGCTGGCCAAGAACGTGGACCAGCCGATCGCCGGACTGCTGCGGGATCTCAAATCGCGCGGCCTGCTGGATGACACGCTCGTCGTGTGGACGACCGAGTTCGGCCGCACGCCGTTCAACACGGGCAAGGATGCGAAGGGGCGCGAACACCACGCCGAAGCGTTCACCTCGTGGATGGCCGGCGGCGGTGTGAAGCCCGGCTTCAGCTTCGGCGAGAGCGACGACTACGGCTGCACGGTCGCCTCGAACGAAGTCCACATCCACGACTTCCACGCCACGATCCTGCACCTGCTCGGCCTGGACCACGAACGCCTGACCTACCGCCACGCCGGCCGCGATTTCCGCCTGACCGACGTGGCGGGCAACGTCGTCCACGAGATCATTGCCTGAGCGACGTCCGGGAAATCGGGGGGCGGGGGAAAAGGTCAGCCGGGACGCGGGGCGGCGAAGCAGGTGGGGCAGTACGCATCGACGGTGTCGTTGGCGAAGTGGACGACGGCGGTCGGGCGGCAGCAGCCGATGCACCGAAGCGGCTCGAACTTTTTCAGGAGCGAGTTCCAGTAGACCGTGTATTCCCGCGTCGCCTGTTTGCGTTGCACGAGCAGCGGAACGGCCAGTGCGGGGACGAGGACTCGCAGCAGGACGAGCGGGCGCAGTTCCGCTCGCAGGGCGTAGCGTTCGGCCAGTTCACCGAGCTTGCGGCGCAGTTCCAGATCGACCGCTTTCTTCTTGGCGGCGATCTCTTCGGCGGACGGCGGCGTGATTCCCTTGCGTGTCTTGGGGGTCGCTTCGCGGCTCAATGCCCGGTAGTAGTCTTGCAGCCGCTTGCGATCCCGTTCCAACCGCTGCTCGATCCGCCGGATGAAGTCGGCGGCGGCCTCAAGCATCCTCGTCCGGCCGAGCTTCAGTGCGAAGGACTCGGTGTCTTGAGGCGGCGCGATTGGCAGTTCGATTGGCGTCTCAGTTGACGATGCGTGTGGCGGCGCGTGCGCCGGTGAATCATCGCCGCCGTCACCGTCGGCCTCTGCTTGATCATCGCCTTCCACTCGATCACCACTCTCAGCGGGAGTGAGGTCGTTGAGTTCCGCCAGGTTCGGCAAGTTGAGCACGATGCCGCTGGCCGAGTTGAGCGTGATCGGGACGAGCGATTCCCACAGGTCATCCGATTGGATGCGGGCGTGAAGCGTCCATTGGTGGTACTCGACCCGCATGGCGGTGGCCTCGCCCGAGCAGCGGACGCGGGCGTTGGCCCAATCGAACGACTGGCTGATCGCCTCTTCCAGATCGCGTTTCTTCAGATAGCGATCGCCCACGCGGAACGAACCGGTGTTCGGGACGGCCTCGGTCAGTATGCGGGCGGCCGCGTCGAGGAAGTCGCTGGCCAGACTGACCTGCATCCCGCGCGAGGCCCGCGTCGCCCCGAGCGCCAACGAAAACTCTTCGCCCGGCAACTCGGCGCTTCGCACCAGATCCGCCGGAACGATCGCCTCACCCGGTTCGTGCGGATCGGTCCAGTCGACCGCTCCGCCGCCCCGTTCGAGCAACTCCGTGGCGAAGGTGAACAGATCGCGTTCCATCGCGGTGGTTGTCATTCTGAGATTCCCTTTAACGTACTGTGGTTCCGTCGCCCCGTACTGTAGTCCCGTCGCTCCGCCGACGGGAATGTTGTGAAGCAGGCATCCACGCAAGTTGGGACCGTTGTCGCAGCACGTCCCGCCGGCGGAGCGGCGGGACTACGGTAGCGGCGGAACCTAGGCAGAGGCATCTCCTGCATTGACGCAGTCGTCATTCGTAGTCCTCGCCGAAGAGGGCATCGTCCAGTTCCTTGGCTTCAAGGTATTTGGACTGCGCGTCGAGCAGTGTCTCACCCAGCGATTCGAACGACTGATCGAGGTCGGTCGCGTCGCGCGACTTCAGCCAGAGGCCGAAGACCAGCGACTCGAACTGGTCGGCCTCGTCGAGATTCCCCAGGATCGAACTGACTTCGCCGACGACCAGTTCGAACATGCGGATCTTCTCGCTGAGCACGCGGAGCAGCCGGGCCTCCAGCGAGCCGGCCGTGCAGAGGTTGAACACGAACACCTCACGCGTCTGACCGAAGCGATGCACGCGGCCGACGCGCTGTTCGATCTTCATCGGGTTCCACGGCAGGTCGTAGTTGATGAGCGTGTCGGCGAATTGCAGGTTCCGCCCCTCGCCCCCCGAGTCCGTGCAGAGCATGACCGGAACCCGGTCGCGCAACGCGGCGACCGCGTCGTCCTTCTCACGATCGTTCTGCTCGCCCGAGAAGACCGAGAACGCGATGCCGCGCGCCGTCAGCAGGCTCGACACATGCTGCAACGTGCGGCGAAAGCTGACGAAGACCAGCGTCTTGTGATCGTGCGACTGGCCGATCAATTCCAGAAACCGCTCGTCCTTGGCCGAGATGTTGATTCCGGTCGCCAGTTGCAGCAGTTCCGCCGCCTCGGCATCGACGAGCGCGAGCTTCTCCAGCGACCCCCGCACCGCGGCGGGATGACTCCCCTGCGCCGCGAGCAGATGGCTGAGCTGCATCCGCGACAGGCCCTTTGTTGCAGCGCCCCGCCACTGGGCTTGCCCCGGTGGCTCGACGGCTTCTGCACTACTTGCTGTGGGTTCCGCACGACTCGTCGTCTCGGACTCTTCAGGATTCGTTGCGTCGGAAATGGCGAGTAGCGCGGAAGCCGTTGAACCACCGAGGTGAACTCGGTGGCGGGGTGTTGCGACGGACGGTGCATCGACGTCCGGCGTCGGCTCGGTCCACTGAACCTCGTCGGACCCTTCATCCGTCGCGGCGACATCGTCCTGCGGAACCAAGCCGCTGCCGCGTCGACGCAGGAACAGATCGAGCCGTTCATACAGGCGGGCCTCGTCGGCGGCGGGTGTGGCGATGACGGTCTGGGCGTAGCGTGCCGGCAGGTTGAGGTTCACCATGCTCCGCGTGTTGCGAACCATCACCTCACCCAACAGCATCCGCAGCCGTTCGCGGTTGCGCGGGTCGCGCGGATTGCCGCGCGTCACGAACTGCTTCTTGAAGTCGGCCTCGGTCTTCAAGTGGCCGGGTGCCAGCAGCGTCAGCAGGTTGTAGAGTTCGACCAGATTGTTCTGCACGGGCGTCGCCGTGAGCAGGAACATGAACCGGCGCTGCAGCGAGTTCACCACCTGCCAGTTCTGCGTCGCGCGGTTCTTGCAGTGATGGGCCTCGTCGACGATGACCAGATCCCAATGCTGCGCCGCGACGAGGGCCGACCGCTTCTTCCCCTTCACAAACGCCAGCGAGGCGAGCACCCGTTCGTGCCCGCTCCAAAACTCGGGCTGGTCCGCTGCCGAGGTTCGGGGCGGGACCGTGAAGTCCAGACCGAACTTCCCCTGCAATTCGTCGTGCCACTGCGAGACGAGCGGCGAGGGAACCAGAATCAACACCCGTTTCACCAGCGATCGCAACAGGTACTCGCGCAGCAGCAGGCACGCTTCAATCGTCTTGCCGAGCCCCACTTCATCGGCCAACAGCACGCGACCGCGAAACTGTCGGAGGACTCGCCGCACGGTCTCGATCTGATGCGGCAGATGTTCGACGCCGTGCAGTCCCTCCAGGCACAGCAGTTCATCAAACCCGCGCAACAGACTCAGCCGGGCATGCTCCAAATGAAGCCACAGATCGCGAACACCGCCGCCGCTGCGGGACTCGCCGAGCGAATGAGCCTGAAACGAAATCGGAATGCCGCCGGCCGTCGTCCACTGACTGACCTCGTCACCCCGGCCGACCTCCGAATCTTGGCGATGAGCTTGCCCCGACGCCGATTCCGCCAGTGGATTCCGCTGCAACCGTCCCGTCACCGTGGCCATGCCGCCGCCTCCCTGCCGTGGACTTCCCGCACCCCGCGAACGATCACCGTCGCGCCGGCAGATTAGAATCGGCACCGCCCCGCGATTCAATGCGCTCATGCCCACATTCCGAGGCTATCGGAGAAGGGGTCGGGAGTCTTTTTCATGCCGCACAATGTCGCTCACACTGACACATGTCGAGGCGTTGCGGCATGAAAAAGACTCCCGCCCCCCTCGCGACGGCGGCTTTTCGGACAGCCTCTCAGAGCGGAGGCTGGGTGGCGTCGCTTGGCCGTTGAAGGCGGACCGGCGAAAGAAATGTGCCACTGGATGTGCCACTGTTTGGCCGCCTTGGGACAAACAGTGCTTCTTGCGAATACCGCGCGTTGAGGGGCGAGCGGACGACCAGCCCACCACGGGGTGTGCTCCTCAGTCGTTCAGGCCGAATGCCATCCATCAGGGAGTCCGGAAGACAACCAGTTTGCTATTTCGTGGGAACGGCGTAGGATGCCCGGCGTTGAGGATGCGGGAATTTGCGAGTCCCCTCAACAACCACGGAAGACTATGTGAAGAGCCGCCCGGTAAGTGCCGGGAGTCTCGTCAGTGAGTAAGCCGACGCGATGGAAACCCCCAGGGTGTCCGTCGCGTCGGCTTTTTTCATGCGCTCACGCCGAACGTGCCCTCGCAAAATGTGCGTTCGGTTTCGGGAACCATTTGAAGGGAGACGATTACCATGCATCGCTTACAGACAGCTTTCAGCAATTGGCCATTCAACGGAGTACTCATGACGCGACGACTCTTCTTATCAGCACTCGCCGTCGGCCTGTGCGCCCTGGTGGCTCCCCAGACGCCAGCCGTGGCCCAGATCCTGAGTGTCGGCCCTGGGGGCGTTCAATACAACGGATTCGGCACGGGATACTACGGTGGCTACGGACCGCAGGTCCGTGTGATCGGGCCGAGAGGCCGCGTGTATTCTGGCTACGGCAACGGAACGTACGGGTATGGATCGGGGAACGCGTCTCAGTTGAATGGTGGCTACCGCCCAATCGGGTGGGGCCGGGGACCGTGGGGGCTGGGAACGCTGGCCTACAACAGCGGCTACCTGGGATACTCGAACCCCTACTACGACGAGCGCTACGGTTCGATCGGAAACTACAACTACACGCAGCCGCTTCCGGTGTCCGCCAATGAGCAACTGGTGGCGGGTGCCGCTGCGGCGTGCCAGGACAGTTTGGAGAACGCCATCGCGGCGTTCCAGCAGCAGGATTACGACGCGTCCCTCGGCATTGTGAACAGCGGGCTCATCCAGTGTCCCCACGATTCGGCGATGCACGAATTCCGCGCGTTGGTGCTGTTTGCCAAGGGCGATTATCAGCAGGCCGCGGCGACGATTCACGCGGTTCTCGCCGTCGGACCGGGATGGAACTGGACCACACTCAGCAGCCTGTATCCCCGCGTCCCCGTCTACACGGCGCAGCTCCGATCACTGGAGGCGTACACGAAATCGCATCCCCAGGACGGTGCGTCGAGATTCCTGCAGGCCTACCACTACATGGTCGACGGATACCCCGATGCGGCGGCACGCGAGTTGGAAATGGTCGTGCGGCTCGAACCGACCGACCGTGTCGCGCTGGACGTGTTGAAGCTGGTGTCGAAGCCGCCGACCGTCGCGTCGCCACAACCGACACAGTCGCCACTGCCACCGTCCACC
>JANMLE010000985.1:0-4032 GCA_031372385.1 Planctomycetota bacterium
GTCCGTGCCGAACGCGATCTTGACCCCGGCGGCATGCGCCTTGACGAACGTTTCCTTGACCGCCGGTCCGATGGCCGCGGCCTTGGGGCGGACGATCTCCGGGAAGTAGCCCGGCTCCTTCGCTTTCTCGGCCACCCATGCGCCGGCCATCAGCGTGGGAACCCAGTACGTGTCGGACTTCTTCATCAACTCGATGACTTCGTCGGTCATGAACGTGCCATGCTCGATCGACGTGACGCCGGCGAGGATCGCGCGTTTGATCCCTTCGGTTCCGTGAGCGTGGACGGCGACGGTCATGTTGTAGTCGCGGGCGGTGCTGACGATCGCCTTCAACTCCTCATCGGTGAACTGCGGGTTCTGTCCGCTGGCGGCGAGGC
This sequence comes from Planctomycetota bacterium, assembly GCA_031372385.1. Lineage (GTDB taxonomy): Bacteria > Planctomycetota > Planctomycetia > Planctomycetales > Planctomycetaceae > Schlesneria. Next base: position 378 of record JANMLE010000985.1, read on the forward strand.
TGAGGACGCCGCCGGTCGCGGTGAGCTTGATCAGATCGGCGCCGTCCTTGTAACGCTGCCGGACCGCCTTGCGCGCGTCGTCAGCTCCGTTGACGACCCCTTCCAACGGGCCGGAATCACGGCGGTAGTCTCCGCGCAGCGCGTTCGTCGGGTCCGCGTGGCCACCGGTCGAGGCGAGTGACTTGCCCGACGTGAAGATCCGCGGCCCGGGAACCCAGCCCTGATCGATCGCCTTGCGGAGCGCGACGGAATTGACGCCGTTGTCCCCCAGATCCCGCACCGTGGTGAATCCCGCCAGCAGCGTCACCCGGGCGTAGACTGTTGAGCGGAGCGCGTAGTCGGCCTGCTCCATGAAGAACCGTTCGGTGTAGGAATCCTTCGAGTGCTGCGACTGCAAATGCGTGTGCATGTCCATCAGGCCGGGCATGACGGTGTGTTCCGTCAGCTTCACGAGAGTGTCGCCGTCCTTCGGATCGATATACCCCCGGACAACGCTGGTGATCTTTCCGTCTTCGATCACGATCGACATCTGCACGACCGCCTCGTTGCTGCGGCCATCGATCAGTCGCCCGGCGTGAATGATCGTTGCCGCGCGACTGATCGCCGGGGAACTCCAGAACACGGCCGCAACGAGGATCACTGACCAGCAATGTGTCCGATCACGAGGAACCGGAGTGGACGCACGGGAGCGGGGCACCGCGGCGGTCATGGATTTCCCTTGTTGTCGTTGGGCTTTGACGTGGCATTGATCCGGTCGAAGATGTTTTCGATCGATTCACCCGGTGGCGTTCCCTTGCCGGCGATCGGATTCTCTTCGACCGGCCCCTTGAGTTTGGGCTTCCGGCCGCGCATCGGATCGCCCATCAGGAACATGACCGTGGCGAACAACACGATCATCGTGATACTGCCCACGACCACCCTCACCATCGTTTGCGACGGGGGCTTGTGCGGCTTCACCGCGCCACGGGCGACAGGTTCGGGAAGACTCTCGGCGAAGCCGACCTCCTCCGCACCGGGGGGAGGTAACGGCGCCATGAAGGCGGGCGTTGGCCCCTCCATCGCGGGACGCTCCGCCACCAGGAAGTCGCCGGTCACTGGAGGGATGATCTCCGAATACGCATTCCCGACGGGCCACATTCCGGCAGCAGGCGGCGGAGCGATCGGTGCCGCACCGGGTGCATCGGCTTGAGGCAGCGGCATGCTGACCGCAGCCACGGGGACGGCGAGCGCCACGGGCATCGCTTGAACAGCGACGGGTTGCGGAGTGGGAGCCGAGTACGCCACCGCTGCGACCAACGGGTTGACAGCTTCAGTCATACCAACCGCAACCGCGGCGACCGAGGCCGCTGCAACCGGGACCGGTGCAACAACAGCCGGTTCTGTCACAACGGCAACGACCATCGCGGCAGCGGCATCGGCGATGGCTTCGACAGCGGGTGCGGCTGCGACGGAAACCGCACCGGTTGCCTCGGTCGGTTGAGCTGGCCATTCCGCAGCAACCGGCGATTCAATCGGTGGTGCGATCACCGTCATGCCAGAGGTCGGTGGGACGGCGGCCGTTCCATTCATCGCGTCGGCAACAACGGGCATCTGCGGGGGCTGGTCGCTATTTGCAGGAGCGGGTGGAGCCTGATCGGCGGGAGTCGGCGCGACAAACGTGTGTTGGCAGACGGGGCAACTGATCGCCTGACCGAACAGCGCAGGATCGGCAAGGTTCCCTTGAGCATTGCAGTGCGGACATTGCACCAAGACTGATAGAGACATGACCTCGAACCTTTGACAACAGACGGGTGGGAAGGCGCAAGCGGCGGATCAGCAAACGGCCGCCGCCATGCTATCCACACCCCCAGTCAGTTGCCAGCAGCCGATTCGCGTCGCGCGTGTCCCCAAACGGCAGTCCTCACGAGTTGTCTCGGCAGGTGCCGGAATTCGAACGGCTGATGAAGAAGCTCGGCAGCAAACCTCCCGCCGGGAGCTTGGATCAGCCGCGAAAAGTGAAACACGCCGCGAGCCCAATGGCACCGATTGAGGTGGCCACGGTTGCCAAACCGTGGAAATCGGGTGGCAATTCCGCTGTCCCCACGCTCCGGCGAGCGCGGCTACGAGCGAATGTCGGTGCCAATGGGCCAGCCACCTGCGGTCCCCCGGACTCGCTGGCTGACGCCGCGCGTTGGTGTGGGTGACTCATTTCATGTGCGACGCGATCTTGTCGACAACGATTTTCCCCACGTTGAGCGACGCCGTGGCCGCGGGGCTGGGGGCGTTGCAGACGTTGATCACCAGGTCGTTCTCGACGATCAGGAAATCTTCCACGAGGTTGCCGTCGCGCGACAGCGCCTGAGCCCGCACACCGGCGGGGGCGGAGACCAGATCTTCGCCGCGAACTTCGGGGACCAACCGCTGCAACGCCGTGACGAAGGCCCCCTTGTTGAAGGACCGCCACAGTTCATTCAGGCCCATCCGCCAGTGTTTCCATGCCAATCGCAGGAAGCCGGGATACGTCAGCGATTCCAGCGTGTCGATCAGGCTGAAGCTCGTCTTGTAGTAGCCTTCGCGTTTGAAGGCGAAGACGGCGTTCGGGCCGCATTCGACTCCGCCATGAATCATCCGCGTGAAGTGGACACCGAGAAACGGGAAGTTCGGATCGGGGACGGGATAGATCAGTCCGCGGCACAGATGTTGCGCCGACGGCTTCAGTTCGAAGTACTCGCCACGGAACGGGATGATCTGGGCGTCAGGTCGTTGACCGGAGAGCCACGTGACTCGGTCCGAAAACAGTCCGGCGCAGTTGACGACCAGCCTGGCTTCCACTTCGCCCGCGCCGCTCTGGATGATCATGCGGCCCTCGCGGCGGAACATCCCCGTCACCTTCGCGCTGGTCTTGATGACTCCTCCCGCTTCCGTGATGCGCAGGGCGAGGCGTTCGCTGACCTGACGGTAGTCGACGATCCCGGCCTCGGGAACGTGGATCGCGCGGATTCCCGCCGAGTGCGGTTCCAACTCTTTCAAGCGGTCGGCATCGATCATCTGGCAGTTCACGCCGTTGGCCTGACCCCGTTCGAAGATCAATTCCAACCGGGGGATCTCGTCGTTGGTGATCGCGACGATCACCTTTCCGCACAGTTGATACGGGATGTCCTCCTTCTGACAGAAGGCTTCCATCGCCTGCTTTCCCTCGCGGCAATTCAGCGCCCGCAGTGAACCCGGCTTGTAGTAGATGCCGGAATGGAGCACGCCCGAATTGTGACCGGTCTGGTGCTGGGCAACCTCGCGCTCTTTCTCCAACAGCACCACCTGCTTGCCGGGAAAGCGTTCTTGCAGGCGATAGGCTGTCGCCAACCCGACAATTCCGCCTCCAATGATGGCCACGTCTGCCTGCTGCATCGCTATCATTCCGTCCTGTTGAGAAGACCCATTCCATCGTCGGTCCGGTATCGCCGAGCCGGTATCGCCGGGGGAGTATAGTCGACGCGGAATGCCCGGACTAACCATTCGCCCCAGTTGCGAGCGACAAGAATCTGAGAATGTCGGACGGACAGGAGTGTCGTTCGCGGGGAGAGTTACTGTAGTCCCGGGGGGGGGCGCCCCGGGCCCGCGGGGGGGGGGGGCGTTTGGGTGGGGGGGGGGCCCCCGCGCCCCCGGGGGGGGGCGGGGG
>JANMLE010001016.1:0-2761 GCA_031372385.1 Planctomycetota bacterium
ATTCGAACGTTCCCACCAACTTGCCCGTCGGCAGGTCGACCACCGCCAGACCACTCATCAGTTGGGCATGCCGCTGTTGCACGGGCAGCCCGCCGAAGATGTGCTTCTCACGGATCTGGCACAGGCCGACGACGGCATAACGACCAATCAAACACAGGCCGCGCAGATAGGCGGGCAACGCGCAGACCACCCCCGCCGATCCCAGCGCCGGATCGAAGCAGAGCAATTCACCCGCGCCCGAGTTCAACAGCCACAGTCGACCCTGGTGCCAGCGCGGCGAATGCGGCATCGCCAGTCCACGCAGCACAACCGCGCCGGCCTCGATGTCCATCAGCACCCCACCCGTCGCCTTGTTCGCGCGCCAGCCGCCGACCGTGTTGCATTCCCCCAGCGCCGTGACGTACTTCGCCTTCCCGTCCACCAGCGCCAGTCCGTTCAGATGGCAGCGGTCCTCGGGCACCAGTTCCGAGATGAACGGCGGCTGCCAGCGCGGCGCGAACGAAAAGTCCTTGCTCAGCGCCGACAGACAACTGAACCGCGAGTTCACCAACCACAACCCGTCGGACCCGAACGACAAGTCATGCACGTTCAGGTCGCCGGTGTGATACGTCGCTCGCGGCAGATAGAGCGCGTCGTACCGACCCGGCTGATCGGGCAGCAGGTCGGGTGCCAACAGCGGTGCGTTCGCCAGCAGCGTGATCTCATGCCGCGTCGCCAGCGCCAGCTTGCCGGGGCCAACAGCGAGGCCCATCGGCTTGGCGAACTCGCGCATCAAGAGCGATGGCTGCGACCCGCGCCAACCGAGCAGCGCCAGCTTCCCCGCCTGATACGTCGTGACCGCCAGCGAGCCGGGCAACTCCGAGAGCCAGCGGACAAACGGCTCGGAACTGCGGCATTCAATCCGCGTCCCCGGTGGGATGTCATGCGCCGCTGTGACTGCGGCACTTTCTGGGAGTGGCGCGACCGTGTCGGTCATGATCCTGATGGCCCTTCAGGAAGAGGTGGAATGCGGCCGTTTGAAGTCGTCGACTTTCGTCCGCCGGAACTGACGTGTCTGCCCGCCTGGCAATCGCGACGGATTCATCCAATGACGTCGCCACGGAAAAAATTCAAAGTGGATGCTATCGACGCTCCAAATTACATGCCACCATTTTTTGACGGACGTGTGAAACTTTCCCGCAGATTGTCGGGTCGAAGTGTGCTCGTCTCCAAACGAAGCAACCGCCCAGCAGCGTTTCATTCACGCGGCAGGCGCTCAGCTCCGTCACTGTCGGGGCTGAGTCTCCGATTCGAAAATGCCGGGTGCGGCGAACGGCGCGCCCGATCCAGCGGGCGTTGCCTTTGTCAACAACCACGCGGGCCTGATGGGCAATGCGGGTCAGCGGCTCTTGGTCGCCGGTCCTGAATCATGCGAACTTTAGCAAGTAGGGTGCGTGGAGTCTTCGGAACGCACCATTGTGTGGTCTGGGCATCGCTCCATCGGCGCGTTCCGAAGACTCCACGCACCCTACAACTCGGGCTGACGATCTAACGGAGGAGATCAGTCACGCTGATCTCCAGACGCTGCGTTGGCGACAGGTGCCACACGACGGTTTGGCCCGCTGCGCAGATCGTTTTCTGAGCGTACTTCCCCGACGCCGCATCCGGCTGCTCGTACACTTCGACCTGCGATTCCGGGAGGTTGACGAGCCAATACTGCGGGACTCCCGCCGTCGCATACAGCCGCTGCTTCGTCGAACGATCCGTGCCGAGCGACGAGTCGGCGACCTCAATCACCAGCGGCAAGTCCGCGGGACCGGGATGACGGTCCGCATAGTCCTCTTCCGTGCCCCGCACCACCGCGACGTCGGGTTCCGGGGCGTTGATGTTGTTCAACACGATGGGAAGCTGAATTCGCAGGTAGGACCCAGCGGATTCGCAGGCCGACGTCAACAAACGCTGTAACCGCGAGACAAGCAAAGCATGGCGAGGGTTATGGCCCATGAGATTCTCTCCGCGAGCGCTGCGATCTTTGCGCACCAAGAGTCCGTCAATCAGCTCGATCGGATCGCCATCCTGCAAGATGCCGCTATCGATCATCCGCTGGAACTGATCCACTGTGATCGGCACGAGCGGGGGCGCGATACCACCGCGCAATTCATCCAGCAAGATGATGGACATCGCAGAACTCCGCAGTCGAGGAATCATCTCGGCCAAGAAACCGCCAAAACCAACTTCCGCCAGCGTGTGAACCACCAGCAGTCTTCCTTGCGAAGTGTGGGACAATTCGACCGACAGGTCAACGGACGTGCGGACTAACAGCCCGTTGAAAAACTCGTGGAGTACGATTTCATCGTGCTCATTTCTCGCGGAAAACGGGCACGTTGGAAACGTACCCCACGTCTTTCAACAGGCAGCTATTTGACATGACTCAATCGGTCGATCAGGTCCGCGACATGTTGTCGCAGTTCAGGGAGCGCGACTTCCGGACCGGCGTAGTCTACATCATCGACGCGCCAGAACTCCACGCGGTCCAGCCAGTCCGGGAAGAATTGCTCGATCATCGGCCGGTGCTCGGCTTCCTTCACGGCCACGACGTGCCGGGCGGATTGGAAGTCCGCCGCCGTCACGGTCTGCGGGTAACGGATCGGGTGCTCGACCTCGATTCCGAGTTCCTTCAATCCCGTGAGCGTGAACCTGGAGATCGGGCCGGGGTTGAGCGGTTCCAGTCGCAATCCACGCGAGTCGGCGACCCAGTCGAGTCCCCGTTGCGGCGCGGTCC
>JANMLE010001022.1:0-1441 GCA_031372385.1 Planctomycetota bacterium
GATCGCGGCCGCGCTGATCGGTGGCCGTGAGCCGCCGCCGCGGATGCTGTATTGCACTCCGCCATCGGGGGCCATGCATTTGCGGATGTACTCGACCGCCCGGTCGATGACTTCCTTCGACACGGGAATCCCCGCGTTCCGACAGGCTCGCAGACCCTGAACCTGGGTCACGCAGGTGGAGCCTTCGTCGAAGTTATTGCCGTCCTTGGCGGAGACGTAGCCCCAGCCCCCTTCGGGTGTCTGCGCTTCGCCGCAGAACTGCACGGCTTTCGTGAGAACTTCCTTCAAGCGTTCGCGCCGCCGGGCGTCTTCTTCCTCACCGAACACCTGCGACAGGAACAGCATCGAAAAGCCGTGCCCGTAGGTGTAGTGATAGTCGTGCTTGTAGCCGATCAGACCGTTCGGCTGGGAGACCTCGACGAGATAGTCGACGGCCGCCGCGATGTTCTTGGCGTACTTGCCGCGCGTTGTGGTCGATCCCTCGCACAACATCGCGTTCCCCGCCAACGCGGTCATCGCCACTCGGTACTGACCCTGGTTGGCTTCCCAGTAGCCCTGCCGGTGTTGCTCACCCGCGAGCCAGTCGAGTCCCTTCTGGGCCGACAACTTGATCTTGGGGTCTTTGCGTTCGGCCCGGGCATCGGCGGACCAGACGAGGGACGACGCGACCGTCAGCACGATCAGGGAGTAACGCAGCATCGTTGAACGTCCTTTCGCACAGGGTCGGGAACCACGCGGGGGGTCGATCGAAATCTACGCCGATCGACGGAAAAAGAAAAGACGAAGCATTCGAGGATGCTCGTCTCGACGTTGCCGCCGCGACCGTAGTCCCGTCGCTCCGCCGACGGGACCGCCCGCAGGGATGGCGTCGACGCAGATGGAGACAATTGGGTAGTGGGTCAGTTTGAAAACGGAGCTCGTGTGGCACGTCCTGAGTCCTCGAAGGGCGTGGGAATGACGCGGCACCCCGATCCACGCCCTTCGAGGACTCAGGGCGTGCCACTCAAACTGACCCACTACCAACGATTGCGGCACGTCCCGTCGGCGGAGCGACGGGACTACGGTAGGAGCGACGGGACGACAGTAGGATTGCATTCACCCACAAGGCGGTGGTATCACCAAGCCCCGACAACCCCTGCCAAGCCACGGAGAAGCCGATGTCTGAGCGAATCGATGAAGCGTCCCTGCGGCGTGCGACCGTTTCTCGGCGGCGGGTGTTGCAGGTGGGAAGCCTGGGGCTGGCCGGACTGGGGTTGTCGCTGCCGGCCCTGTTGGCGAACGAAGCGGCGTCGGAGCAATCCCGGCTGCGGACGCTGGCGGACAATTGCATCCTGCTGTTCCTGAACGGCGGGCCCAGTCATCTGGACATGTGGGACATGAAGCCGAATGCTCCCGATGGAATCCGGGGCGAGTTCCAGCCGATCTCGACGTCGCTGCCCGG
>JANMLE010001871.1:0-7657 GCA_031372385.1 Planctomycetota bacterium
ATGAACGAAGTGACGCTCGCGCGGACCGTGCATCACACGATGAAGAACCACAACTCGGCGGCGTACTACGCGCTGACCGGGCACGCTCCCCCGCTGGATGACATCCGCCTGCGCGACACTCTCGATCTGTTTCCCACGTACGGATCGGTCGTGGACAAATTGACTCCGGTGTCGGGCGGCATGCCGACGTTTGTCGCGTTCCCGCACGTCATCCGCGACGGTGAAGTCACGCCGGGGCAGCATGCCAGTTTCCTCGGCAAGGCCCACGATCCGCTGCTGGTCACCTCCGATCCCAACGAAACGGGTTTTTCGCTGCCGGAACTCAGTCTGCCCAGTGGCGTCACCGCCGAACGGTTGCAGAACCGACGCGAGATCCAGCAGATGATCAACCGCCAGTCAAAGATGCTGGACTATTCCGCAGCGGCTCGTGGCTTGGATGCCTACTACGAAAAGTCGTTGTCGATGCTGAACTCGTCCAAGGTTCGCGATGCGTTCAACTTGGAAGCCGAGCCGCAAGCGGTCCGCGAACGATACGGACGGACGACGTATGGACAGAGTTGTCTGCTGGCCCGGCGGCTGGTGGAGGCCGGAGTCAAGTTCATCAACGTGTACTTCGCGAACAACATCGGCGGCCGGACGACATCCGGCGGCTGGGACACTCACGGCTTCGACAACACCCGGATGTATCCGATCCTGCGCGACTACCAGTTGCCCATCACCGATCAGACGCTGCCGACGCTGATCCTGGATTTGAAAGACCGGGGATTGCTCGACGAGACGCTGATCGTGTGGATGGGTGAATTCGGACGGACCCCCAAGATCAACGACAACATCAGCCGCGATCACTGGCCGCAGTGCTACACGGCGTTGCTGGCTGGCGGCGGCGCGAAGCGGGGATTTGTTTACGGAACGTCCGACAAACAGGCCGCTTATCCGGACAAGGATCCCGTCCTGCTGGACGATCTGACTGCGACGGTCTTCGCGTTGCTGGGCATCGATCCGCACACCGAGATTCGCGACAAGCTGAACCGGCCGCTGCCGGTGTCGGCTGGGAAGATCGTCACCGGTCTCATGACCTGAAGTGACCTCACGTCGCCACGGGTGCCAACGAACCTTTCGCCGACTATACTTCAGGCGGGCCAAACTCGGTGTCCGACACTGCCAGTGTCGGACGCAGGCTCCACCATCGCACGCATCTCCGGACCAACGCTGGCAGCGTCGGTCATGCAAGGTTCTGACCAATATGGAATTTGATTGGATCGCCATCGCGTCACGCTGGATTCACGTCGGAACGGCCGTAGTGCTGGTCGGCGGTCTGGTTTTCTTGAGGTTTGTTCTGGGACCGGCCGCCGCACAGCTTCCCGAAGAAGCCCATGCGAAACTTAAAGAGCTAGTTCTTGCCAGGTGGAAGAAATTCATCCACGGTGGCATCGCGTTGTTCGTGTTGAGCGGTTTCTACAACTATCTGGTTGTCGGAGCCCCCTTGCATCGCGGTTCCGACAAGGGGCTGTATCACGGCTTGATGGGGACAAAGATCCTGCTGGCGCTGGCTGTGTTCTTTTTGTCATCGGCTCTGATCGGGCGTTCCAAGGCGTTCGCTGGCATGCGGACCAAGCCGAAGTTGTGGCAGGGGATCATCATCGTGCTGGCCGCGCTAATCATTGGCATTTCGGGGTTTGTAAAAGTCGCCCTCAAGCCGACGACGCCTGTTGTGGTTGTTGCTTCAGTAGTGCAATGACCGCTGTGGTCTGACAGCGGCCACGCTCCGAATCTTCCGCAGCCTTTGAGGCGTTGGACGTTTGGATTGCGCCAACTGATGGGTGACGCTCGTTGACCCTCAACGACCGCCCTCTCGCGCATTCACAGATCCTCTCGCGTCGAATGCGCCAAATCAGCGCGAATGTGCAGAGTTCCGTTCGATTCTGTGCCGGAACTTCGTCGGGCCGCCGTAGAGTCTGACGGACGAAGCCGCGAAGTCCGCGAACTCTTCGTCACCAGATTCCCTCCAGATCCCCTGAAATCTTGAAAATGTGAACTTTCTGGATGATCCGGGTGTCTGAGATGCACGTTCCCGCGCGTCGAACCACGATGGGCCTGCAAGCCAACGCAAAATCCAGTCTGGCGCAGTCCAGCGATTCCAATCCCGCCAACGTAAGACGGGCCAGCCACGGTGGGCATCGCGTTTGCTCCGACAGTGGATCAGTTTTGAATTGTGTCAGTTTGACAATCTCACTGGCACAGCCTTGATTCGGCGACGGTGTGCGGCTGGTTCACGACCAGCAGGAGGTAAACACCAATGTCACTTTATCGCAATCCCGCTCTTCGACAGTTGAAAGACCAGCAGATCAAGTTCGCACCGCGCGACGCTCGGCTGAAGCAGATTGAACGCGCCGAGTGGCTGCTGAACGAACTGGACCCCGCCGGCACGTACCGCTACCCCGAGTTGTGTGAGAAGATCACCAGCTACCGTGGCGAGATGTACCCCGATCTGGTGCTGACCGGCGAAGAGGCCGTCCATGATCTGCGCTGCTTCGTCGAGGATCTGTCCGACAGCGCCGAAATCGCCGCCGAGAATGCCGGTGAAGAAGTCTGGACGGTCGAAGATGTCAGCCGCCGCTACAACGTCTCCACCAAGACCGTCTCGCGGTGGCGTGACAAGGGGCTCGTGAGTCGCCGGTTCCGGTTTGGCGGCCGCAAGCGCGTCGGTTTCTTGAAGTCGTCCGTCGAACGATTCGTCACCAAACATTCCGATGAAGTCGATCGCGGCACCAAGTTCACCCAAGTTTCGCTCGACGAGCGCGAAAAGCTGGTCGAGCGGGCTCGGCGCCTGGCCCAGGCGGGTGGATGCCCGACCGACATCAGCCACCGTCTGGCCCGCCACTTTGGCCGATCTCCCGAGACCGTTCGTTACACCCTCAAGAACTTTGACCGAGAACATCCCGAGACGGCCGTGTTCCCCAACGCCACCAACTCTCTGACGAACGATCAAAAGCGGGAAATCCACCGCCGCTTCGCCCAGGGTGTGGCTGTCGAGACATTGGCCCGCGACTTCAACCGCACGCGAACCAGCATCTACCGGCTCGCTGCCGAAGTCCGCGCCGAGCAGATCCTGAATCAGCCGATCGATTTCATGGACGCCCCCGACTTCCACGCCGAGGGTGCCGACAAATTGATCCTGCCGCCGCTGCCCGCGTCCGATCGCAAGGGCTCGGCGGTGAAAGCGCCGCCCGGCCTGCCTCCGTACCTGGACAGCCTGTACGCCATCCCGCTGCTGACCAAGGACGAGGAAGTCTACTACTTCCGCAAGATGAACTACCTGAAGTTCAAAGCCTCGGAACTGCGCAAGAAGCTCGACCCGGCCCGGCCGAAGACGCGCGACATGGACGAAGTCGAACGGCTGAAGCAACAGGCGGACGACGTCAAGAACTTCCTGATCCGCAGCAACCTGCGGCTGGTGGTCTCGATCGCCAAGAAGCACATGAAGCCGAATGTGAGCTTCTTCGAGATGGTCAGCGACGGCAACATGTCATTGATCCGTGCCATCGAGAAGTTCGACTACACCCGCGGCTTCAAGTTCTCCACGTACTCCAGTTGGGCGATCATGAAGAACTATGCCCGGTCGATTCCGGCCGAGCACACTCAATTGGATCGGTTCCGCACCGGCAACGAAGAGATCTTCAGCCAGTCGCACGATCCCCGCAGCGCGGGCCTGACTGACGAACTGGTCAACCACCGCCAGCACGAGGCCCTGATGGGAATCCTTTCCCAACTCCCCTCGCGCGAGCGGGACATCATCATCTCGCGCTACGGCCTGAGTGAAGGGGCGGCACCGCAGACACTGGAACAGGTCGGCACGAAACTGGGGGTCACCAAGGAACGCATCCGGCAACTGGAAGCCCGGGCACTGGAAAAGCTCCGCAAGATCGCGGAGACCGAACACCTCGACGTTCCGGGGATCTGATCCGACCGCCTTGCTTCCCGACAAAACCGTGGGGTACGCTGCCAGCGTGCCCCATTTTTGTTGGGTCTTTTGAAACAGTTCCGCCGCCCGCTGACCCTCGGCTGCTTCCGCCATGCGCGTCTACCTCGACAACGCCGCCACCAGCTTTCCCAAGCCGGAGGCTGTCTATTCCGCGGTCGACAACTACCAGCGACGGATTGGCGTCGCCGTCGGGCGCGGGGCATACCGCGAGGCGGTCGAGGCGCAGCGGATCGTCGACCGCTGCCGTCAACTCGCATCGCAATTGCTGGGTGCCGAAAGCTCCGAGCGGATCGTCTTCACGTTCAACGGCACCGACGGTTTGAATCTGGCGCTGATGGGCGTCTGCCGTCCCGGCGACCACGTGATCACGACCGAGTTCGAACACAATTCCGTCCTGCGTCCGCTGCGTTGGTTGAAGGATCATCGCGGCGTTGACGTGACAATCCTCCGTCTGAATCCCGATGGCCGCATTGAACCGAATGACGTTCGGGCGCAACTGCGACCGACAACGCGGCTGGTGGCCGTTCAGCACGCATCCAATGTCACCGGGATTGTTCAGCCGATCGAAGACATCTGCACCGTCGCGCGCGAGGTGAAGGTGCTGACACTGGTTGACGCGGCCCAGACCGCCGGGCACTGGCCGATCAACCTGGCCGAGTTGCCGATCGACATTCTCGCCTGTCCCGGCCACAAGGGCCTGTTGGGTCCGCTTGGAACCGGATTGGTTTACATCCGCCCGGGTGTTGAACAACACCTCGACTGTTATCGTCTGGGTGGCACGGGGACTCAGAGTGAGGACGATCGGCAACCCGAATCGATGCCCGATCGCTACGAAGCCGGCAACCACAACGCCCCCGGACTGGCGGGACTTGGTGCGGGGTTGGCATTTCTACACGAACGGACGATCACGGAAATCCATCGGCACGAGGCGCAACTGACAGATCGACTGGTGGCCGGGTTGCGAGCCCTGCGCGGCATAACCGTGTACGGCCACGGACTCGGGCTGCCGCATGTCGGCGTGGTGTCGTTCAACGTGGACGGCTTTGCCCCGCAGGAAGTGGCGTCGATCTTGGACGAGTCATTTGGCGTTCAGGCGCGCGCCGGATTGCACTGTGCGCCCGGCGTCCATCGGTTTCTGGGAACCATCGATCGCGGCGGGACCGTCCGCTTCAGCGTCGGGCCGTTCACGTCGGTTGAGGATGTCGACCACGGCGTGGTGAGTGTCAGGGAACTGTCCGGAAACTGAACCCGCCGTGTGACGCGCGTCTTCCACGAAGGCCGATCGGGAATGTGTCGCGGAATGTGAACCGCGCGGTCACTCGCAGCCCAATGCCACTGACTTTGAACGCGTGTCGAATTCACGTTGTTGTTTGGTGTAGCTGAATTCGCAAGAATTCAGCCGGGGTCTGCAATCGTCTGAACTCTTGCGAGTTCAGCTACAGGCCAAAGTCAGTGCCATTGACTCGCAGCCCGCCGTCGAATCAGCGGTTGATCGACAGTTCGCGCCGGTAGTAGTCCACGGTTCGCGCCAGCCCGGCACGGAGATCGATCGTCGGAGACCAGCCGAGCAACGTCCGGGCCTTCGTGATGTCCGGGCAGCGTTGCCTGGGGTCGTCCTGGGGCAGCGGAGCGAACGTGATGGTCGACTTGGATTCGGGAATGGCCTTCAAGACCTCCTCGGCGAGTTGCAGCATCGTGTACTCGCCGGGGTTGCCGATGTTGACCGGACCAGTCTCCTGGTCCTGGTCCATCAACTGCACCATTCCCCGGAGCAGGTCGTCGACGTAGCAGAACGAACGGGTTTGCTGTCCGTCTCCGTAGATCGTCAGCGGTTCGCCCCGCAGGGCCTGGGTGATGAAGTTCGAGATGACGCGACCGTCGTTCGGGTCCATCCGCGGGCCGTACGTGTTGAAGATGCGGATGATCCGCACCTCCAGCCGGTGCTCTTGGTGGTAGTTCATGCACAACGATTCCGCGACCCGCTTCCCCTCGTCGTAGCAACTGCGCGGGCCGAGAGGATTCACGTTGCCCCAGTAGTCTTCGGTCTGGGGATGGACGGTCGGGTCTCCGTAAACTTCGGATGTGGAGGCATGCAGCACGCGCGCCTTGCAGCGTTTGGCCAGGCCCAGCACGTTGACCACTCCGACCGTCGACGTCTTGATCGTCTTGATCGGATTGAACTGGTAGGCCACCGGCGACGCGGGGCAGGCCAGGTTGTAGATCTGATCCGCCTCGACGGAGATCGGATGCACGATGTCATGCCGGATCAGTTCGAAATGCGGATTCGACATCAGGTGCAGGATGTTCTGCTTCCGCCCGGTGAAGAAGTTGTCCAGGCAGATGACGTTATCGCCCCGTTCGAGCAGCCGCTCGCAGAGATGGCTGCCGAGGAATCCGGCTCCGCCAGTGACGAGAATCGTTCGCATGAGTCAAACCTTGTGATAGTCCCGATACCAGTCAACAAACCGTTTGATACCGACCTCGATCGGCGTGCTGGGACGAAAGCCCACGTCGCGGATCAGGTCGTCCACGTCCGCGTAAGTCGCGGGGACGTCGCCGGGCTGCATCGGCAGGAAGTTCTTCACGGCTTCAACACCGAGCGTCTGTTCGAGCGTGCGGATCATATGCATCAGTTCGACTGGCTGGTTGTTGCCGATGTTGTAGACGCGGTACGGCGAGCGGCTGGTGGCGGGGTCCGGATGATCCCCCGACCACGTTTCGTTGCCGGTGGGAATGTTGTCGGCGACGCGGACGACCCCCTGCGCGATGTCGTCGATGTACGTGAAGTCGCGCCGCATCTGTCCGTTGTTGAAGACGTCGATTGGTTCACCGTTCAGGATCGCGCGGGTGAACAGCCACATCGCCATGTCCGGCCGTCCCCACGGTCCGTACACGGTGAAGAACCGCAGGCCGGTGGTCGGCAGGCGGTACAGGTGGCTGTACGTGTGCGCCATCAACTCGTTGGCCTTCTTGGTCGCGGCGTACAGGCTGAGCGGATGATCGACGTTGTGGTGGATCGAAAATGGCATCGCGGTGTTCGCACCATATACGGAACTCGACGAGGCGAACATCAAGTGCTTCACGCCGTGATGACGGCACGCTTCGAGGATGTTCACGAACCCGACCAGGTTGCTTTCGACGTAGACATGCGGGTTGGTGATCGAGTACCGGACGCCGGCCTGTGCGGCCAGGTTGATCACCACGTCGAAGCGTTCGTCGGCGCAAAGCTTGGTCAACCGCTCGCGATCCGCCAGATCACATTCCTCGAACCGAAAGCCGGGTCGGCCCGTCAGCCGGGCCAGCCGGTCGCGTTTCAGTTGCACCGTGTAATACGGGTTGAGATTGTCCAGGCCGACGACTTCATCACCCCGTTCCAGCAGCAGGGTACTGACATGACTGCCGATGAATCCGGCCGCGCCGGTGACGAGATACTTCATCCGAACTGCTCCTTCAGATACTCGGCCGATGATCCCTCCGCAGCCCTCCGCACGCGGTGTTCCGGCGTCAACCCACCGCGACAGGCGGGATCATCGGCGATTTCCCGCCGCAATCCAAGGGCTCGCAGTGCCGAATGCCGCGCGGTGGATCAGCAATCGTTTCGGTCTGATTTCAGTAGTTCCAATTCTGCGGAGTTCGCATTGGCATTTACTCCGAAGGAGTTGCGTCTCATAGCCC
>JANMLE010001029.1:0-2577 GCA_031372385.1 Planctomycetota bacterium
ACTCCCGGCCCCTTCCCGATAGCCTCTGAGACGTTTCGCAACCACGGCAATGGCGTCAACGCGATCGACGGTTCGCCAACGCCTGTTCCCATACCTACACCGGCTACCCACACCGTCGGCGTTCAGCGCCAAGGTATCTGATACTTCACTGCGTGAGCCCTGTCTGATGAAAGAATTCCTGTGCGATGACATGGTGTCATCAAAGGCAGGAGAACTGTTTCAAGAGGAGTCGAAGCGATGTTGAAACCACTGCTCATAAGTGCCCTGCTGGCAGTTCCGTGGACCCTGATCGGCGATGCCGTATCGGCAGTCCCTCAAACAACAGTCCAAGCTGCTCAAGCATCCATGACGCACGAAGGCAAGATTGTGTCAGTCGCCGAGGGCAAACTGGTGATGTCCGACAACGACGGCAAGAATGAACACAGCCATGCGATTACCCCGACCGCGAAAATTACGCTCGGGGGCAATTCGGTGAAACTGACCGAATTGAAGAAGGGTGATTCGGTCACAGTGACTGTCTCCGCCGAGGGTGTGGTGACGATGGTCGAAGCAACGCGATCCGCCCCCACGACATGACGTTTCTTACGACAGCAGATGCCGGGCGACTGACTTCGGGTCGGCGGCCCGGCATGGTTATTGAACACGTTGAGTCTTCGCCCAACGGCCTGAGTCCACTTGGCAAGATGTCCGTCGTATCTGTCTTTCCAGCACTGGCATCAACGGCATCGTCGCGGCAATTCGGTTGGAACAGTTTTTCAAAACTTTCCAACGGTGTATCTTGAACGGATGGTTCGCACGGTCATTCTCGCGTCATTCTCGCAAGAATGGCATCGCGTTCGAACCGCCGATCGGTTCACGCTTGGGGAATTGCTCGCATGGTCTCCCGTATTGATGTCCACGATTTCCGCCGATGCGCCGCAGTGGCTGCCATTCTGTTTGCGGCATGCGGCTCCGATGCTTGTGCCGCAGCCGAAGACAGGGTCTCGTTCAACCGCGATATCCGATCGATCCTGTCGGACAACTGCTTTCAATGTCACGGGCCCGATGAACATAAGCGGCAGGCGGGATTGCGGCTCGACTTGAAGGATGTCGCGACGAAGGCGGCCGAGTCAGGTGACATCGCCATCGTCCCCGGCAGGGTTGATGCCAGTGAATTGGTGAAGCGGATTGACGCGACCAATGCCGACTTGCAGATGCCGCCCCCCAGTTCGGGCAAGAAGCTCACCCGGCAGCAGATCGAACTGCTCAAACGATGGATTGCCGAAGGGGCCGAGTACCAGGGGCACTGGGCCTTCCTTTCCGTGAAGCGGCCTCCGTTGCCGACGGTCAAGAACGAAGCTTGGACGCGGAATGCGATCGATCGGTTTGTCCTCGCGCGGCTGGAGCGTGAGGGACTCAATCCATCAGCCGAAGCGAACCGGGAAACACTGATCCGGCGCGTGTCGCTCGACCTGACCGGGCTGCCGCCGACACCCGCGGAAGTCGAGGCATTCCTCGCGGACCGGTCTCCCGAAGCGTACGAAAAGGTGGTCGACCGACTGCTGCAATCGCAGCGCTACGGCGAGCGGATGGCGATGCAATGGCTCGACTTCGCGCGCTATGCCGACAGCAACGGCTATCAAGTCGACAGCAGCCGCTTCCAGTGGCCGTGGCGGGACTGGGTCATCATCGCCTTCAACCAGAACCTGCCGTTCGACCAGTTCACCATCGATCAACTGGCCGGCGACCTCGTCCCGAATCCGACACGGGCCCAGAACATCGCGACCGGCTTCAACCGCAATCACCGGCTGAACGGGGAAGGGGGGATCATCGCCGAAGAATGGCGGGTCGAAACCGTGATCGACCGCGTCGAGACCACCGGCATGACGTGGATGGCCCTCACGCTCAACTGCTGCCGCTGCCACGATCACAAATACGACCCCATCACGCAGCGCGAGTTCTACCAACTGTTCTCGTACTTCAACAACATCGCCGAAAGCGGCACATTGCAGGGCGAAACGAAGAACACCGATCCGCTGATCGTCGTCCCCACCGACGAACAAGAAGCCGAGTTGACGCGGCTCGACGGCGAGATCGCCAGCGCCGAGAAGCGGGTCGCGGAATCGATGAAGCTGCTGCCGCAACTCATCGCCGCGTGGGAACCGGGCTTCAAATCGAAGCTGTCCGACGACGGTGCCGTCGTGTGGCAGACACTGCAACCGAAAGAGGTGAAGTCCGCTGGCGGAGCGAAACTCACCCGGCAACTTGACGGGTCGTACCTCGCCAGCGGCAAGAACCCGCCGCACGATGTCTACACGATCTCGGGACCGATCGCCGCGGGGACGTTCAGCGGGCTGATGCTGGAATGTCTGCCCGATCCGAGCCTGCCGCAGCAAAGCCTCGGCCGGTACTCGAACGGCAACTTCGTCCTCTCATCGGTTGAAGCTGAGATCACCGCTCCGAGTCTTCCCGCCCCGTTGCAGGCGAGCTTCAACCGCGCCGAAGCCACGTACTCGCAGAAGGGCTGGGAAATCGGTCTCGTGTTGGACGGCACACCGAGCAACGGCTGGGCGGTCGACGGGCCGACGCGACGCGATC
>JANMLE010001052.1:0-5177 GCA_031372385.1 Planctomycetota bacterium
CGGTCTGGCGGGAGCAACGCGGCAACAGCACTGGACCGTGTTGTCCCCCAGTCATCTCAAATTCCTCTCCCGGTTACCCGTCTCCCTGACGTTGGACTTGGACCACCGGCGGTGTCAGCTGGTCCACGCCCGGCCGCGCGATCCGATGGATGAATACCTGGCCATCGATCCCGAAACTTGGAAGACCCGGCTGGTGGGAATTGACGCCGACTTTGTCTGCGTGGGGCACACGCATCTTCAATTCCACTTGGATCTGGGACGATCGCAACTGCTGAACCCCGGCAGCGTCGGACAGCCGCGCGACGGTGATCCCCGCGCCGCCTATGCCATCATCGAGGACGGCCGCATCGAACTGAAGCGGGTCGAATACGACATCGATGCGGCGGTGTTGTCCCTGAAGAACGCCGGCCTGGACCCGGACGTGGTGGAACTGGCCGAATCGATGCTGCGCACGGGAGGCCGTCCCTGACTCTCTCTCAATCTCAATCAGCCGCAGGGCGCTAGCCCCGGTTGGGGCGTGATACATCAGCGAGAACCGGACGCTAGCGCGTTCCGGCTGATCCCGCCGGAGAATCTCACCATACCGTCATCAGATTTGGCAGCCCACCGGAATTGGTTGCTGACACCATCATCGCTACGATTGTGCCGCGCTGTTGCTGACAAAACCGACCAGCGGTTTCTGACAAACCCGACCAAGGACTTTTCGCCATGCAGTTTGAAACCCGGTGCGTTCATGTCGGAGTCGACAAGGACTCCGCGTACCTGAGCGCGACCACGCCGATTTACCCCTCGTCCACGTTTCGCTGGGATGATCTCAACACCAACCGCGGCTTCGATTACACCCGCAGCGGCAACCCGACGCGCAAGGCGCTGGAAGAGAATCTGGCGGCGCTTGAGGGGGGGATCGACTGCCGGGCCACCTGCACCGGCATGTCGGCGATCGCCGCCACGATGCATCTGTTTCAGCCGGGCGACCACATCATCGCGGGACACGACATCTACGGTGGCACGTACCGCCTGTTCGATGCCGTGTTCCGCAAGATGGGGATCGAGTTCTCGTTCATCAAGATGGGTGATCCCGACAACGTCCGCCGGGCGATGACGGCGGCCACCAAGTGCGTCTGGATCGAGACACCGAGCAATCCGTTGCTGAACATCGTCGACATCGGCGCCATCTGCGACGTGGCGCGCGCGGGAGGTGCCATCAGCATTGCCGACAACACGTTTCTGTCGCCGTACCTTCAGCGACCGTTCGAATTCGGCTGCGACATCGTTGTCCATTCCACGACGAAGTATCTGAACGGTCATTCCGATGTGGTCGGCGGCTGCGTCATCACCCGCCACAAGGAGCACGCGGAGCGGGTCGGCTATCTCGTCAACGCCCTCGGGCTGGCATGCTCGCCCTTCGACGCGTGGCTGGTCCTGCGCGGCGTGAAGACGCTGGGTCCGCGGATGGAGGCGCATCAGCGCGGGGCGATGGCCGTGGCCAACTTCCTGCAATCGCACGCGCGCGTCGAACACGTCTACTACCCCGGACTCACCGATCACCCGCAGCACGCGCTCGCCAAGCGCCAGCAGCACGGCTTCGGCGCGATGCTGAGCTTCGACCTGCAGGGCGGCCGGCCGGCGGTGGAGAAGTTGCTCGCGCGGCTCAAGATGTTCCAACTGGCGGAGTCGCTCGGTGGCGTCGAATCGTTGATCGAGTATCCCGACACGATGAGTCACGCATCAATGGGCGAAGCGGCCAGGCGCGAAGCGGGGATCTCGGAAAAGACGCTGCGCGTCTCGGTCGGCATCGAACATCCCGACGATCTCGTCGCCGACTTCGCACAGGCACTCGCCGACTGAACGCGGGCAGAATACTGTAGTCCGGTCGCTCCGCCGACCGGACGTCCCGCCGGCGGAGTGGCGGGACTACAGTTGGCGTCAGTCACTCCAACTCCAACGTTCACGCCGTGACCGGAGCGCCGAACGCGATCAGCAGCAGCAGATGATCGAGCCGTGCCAGATGGTCGGCAATCTTCGGCTGTTCATTCTTCTGCAGGAGGGCTTCGAGTTCACGGGCGGACTTGGTCAGGATCGGGAATCCCGCCGAGCCGCCGGCACCGGCCAGCCAGTGCGCCAGTTCTGCCAGGGACTGCCAGTCCTCGTTCCCGACGGCCTCGTGCATTTCAGTCAGCTTGATGCGGAACCGCTCGACGAATTCGCTGACGATCTCGGCGAACTCCTGATCTTCGACCGGCAATTCGGACGTCATCGCCTCGCTGAGTGAGCGTCTGTCGGCGGCTTCAATGTCACCAGCGACAGCATTCATTCCCGGCAGAATTTGGGCGATCTTCTCGATCAGCTTCTCGGGATTGATCGGCTTGGTCAGGTAGTCCGAGCAACCCGCGGCCAGGCATCGTTCCGCGTCGCCGCTCATGGCGTGTGCCGTCAGGGCGACGATCGGTCGCGTGCAGCCACCCTCGCGCAGGCGGGTCGCCGCGGTGTATCCGTCCATCAACGGCATCTGCATGTCCATCAGGATCAAGTCGAAGTCCTCCTCGCGCCCGATCATGACCGCTTCGAGTCCGTTTTCGGCCAGGCGGACGTTGGCTCCCGCGCGGGACAGAACCAGTCGAATCAACTTGCGGTTGGTTTCGCCATCGTCAACGACCAGGATCGACCGGCCATCCAGCCGGATGCGCTGCGGGGTCGGTTCGGACCGCGCACTGGTGAGGATGTCGGAGACCGGATGCTCCAGCAGGCGGATTCCTTCCAGCGGACCGGTGGCGATCGTGGCCGAGAACGTGCTCCCCTTGCCGACCTCGCTCTGGACCGTGATGCGACCCCCCAGTCCCGCGGCGATGTGCCGGCTGATCGAGAGGCCCAGCCCGGTGCCGCCGAAGCGGCGCGTCACCGAACTGTCGGCTTGGGTGAACGGCTTGAAGATCGTTTCGCAAACGCCGGCGGGGATGCCAATGCCCGTGTCGATGATGTCCACCGTCAGCTCGGCACGGTCCACATCCAGCCGGGCCACCGCCTGCACGGCACCCCGTTCGGTGAACTTGATGGCGTTGCCCATCAGGTTGAGCAGCAACTGTCGGAAGCGGGCGGGGTCGCTGGTGATCGTTTCGGGAATCGCGCCGTACCAGTGATAGTCCAGGGCCAGCCCCTTCTCCTGGGCGCGAACCCGCATGAACGACATGACCTCGGCGATGATCTGATGCGGTGAGAACCGCATCTGTTCGTAATCCATCTGGCCCGCCTCGATCTTCGTCAGATCGAGAATGTCGTTGACGAGGGTCAGCAGGTGCTCGCCGCTGTGATGGATCGTGTCGAGAAAGTCCTGACGCTCCGCTTCGTCATTGCGTTCGCTGCCGCAGCGGAGCAGGTCGGCGAATCCCAGAATCGCATTGAGCGGCGTGCGGATCTCGTGGCTCATGTTCGCCAGGAAACTGCTCTTCGCCCGGCTGGCGGCTTCGGCGCGTTCCTTGGCTTGCACCAGTTCCGTTTGAATCCGGGTGCGGTGCCCGATCTCCTCCTGCAACAGGAACGTCCGGTCGGCGATGCGACGCTCCAGATCCTGCCGGCCCAGTTCCAGTTCAGTGCGGGACAATTCCACCTGTTCAATCATCCGGTTGAACGACCCGTACAGGATTCCCAGTTCGTCGCGGGAATCGGTGTACACGCGGATGGAATAGTCGTCACTGGAGGTGATCGTTTGCGCGGCCTCGGCCAGTTGCAGGATCGGTTTGGAGACCGCGTTCTGCATCATCGATCCGAACAGGATCGCGATCCCCAGCGCGACGACCATCACCAGCAACGAGACTTTGGAATAGCTGCTGAGTTGCTCCCACAAGTCCCGCATCGTTGACCGCAGATAGACGGTCCCCACGCGGGTGCCCTGTTCCATGATCGGCTGAAACACCTCCAGATCTCCCGTCGCCGACGTGTGCATGCCGTCTTGCTGGGAAGGACTCGACGGCGCGGCCGAACCCGCGGATGTGGAATACGAGCCGATGCGCCGGCCGCCGGAGTCGTACAACGCGGCCTGCTCGATCGATGGTTGCGAATGGAGCGAACCCAGCAGCTCTTCGGCCTGGTGCCGCAGTCCCATCGCCACCACGACCGAACTGTTGTGACTCAGCAGCTCCGCGTGCATTTTCAACTGCCGCAGCCGCGAGTCCCGCAGCAGCCGCATGTCATTCATCAGAAAGCCGGCGCACGCCAGAACGAGCGCCAGGCCGACCGTGACGGTGGACATCAGGATCAGCTTGCTTCGCAGATGCAGGTTTCGAATCCAGCGCATGTTGGAGAGCTTGATTGCAGGAGAAACTCAGGTCAGACCGCCATGCCTCACGCAGCCCAAAGGTGAGACGTATTCGTTTAACCGCTACGCCAACGGCGTGCGCGCAGAGGGGAGCGAACCTTTGGCATAGCGGTTAGACGTCTCAGAGCTTGTGAATCTTTGTAGCGTGGGTTTCAACCCACGCAAGATGTCGTACCGCGTCGGCTAAAGCCAACGCGACCGCATTCGGACCGAACGGCGATCGGAATCGGCATCCGTGACCCCACTGCCGCAAAACCTAGCTCGGCGATTTGCCGGAGTGCGGCAAATTCAGCCCACACGGCGCGCGAATTCGCCGGACTGCGGCAGATGCCGCGCGGCTCATGGCGATGGCACGGAGAGCCTGTGATTTTTTCGCCACTGGGCTTGTCCCAGTGGTTTAACGGCTTCTGCGCTACTCCAAACTCTCGTGAAATTCGAGTAGTGCAAAAGCCGCTGAACCACCGACGCAAGGTCGGTGGCGAAATAATCACACGCTCGGAGCGGGAATCGCGGCTCAAGAAATGTGGCTGATGGGCTGGCGTGTTGAACGTGCAGCACTAAGGAGTCTCGTCAAAACAACTTGAGCAATTTCGTGTGGCACGCCCTGAGTCCTCGAAGGGCGTGGACCTGCGGAATCACGCCCTTCCCAAAGCGTCAGGGCGTGCCACATACAACAAACACTTGTTCGAGTTATTTTGACGAGCCTACTAACTTGGCTATTTCGCGACTGAAGGCGAACGCGCATTCTTCAGCCCGGAGGGCGGCAGATGGTAGCCCACGGCGCGAGCCGTGGGGATAGCGGCACGTGCGATCAGCCCGGAGGGCGACACATCGAAGAACGTGGACGGTTCATCGAAGTATCGCC
>JANMLE010001067.1:0-1756 GCA_031372385.1 Planctomycetota bacterium
TATTGCGGCAGCGTGTCGACCCAGTCGGCCAGCGTCGTCCGTCGTGCCACCAGTCCGTCGAGCACATACGCCATGCTGACGAAACTGTCGCGGACAAAACCGACCTGCGGTTCGATCACACCGCCGTTCCCCTCGCCGCCCAACACCGCATTCACTTCGATCATCTTGGAGACCACGTTGGCTTCACCGACATGGGAACGATGGAACTGGCAGCCATACTTCTCAGCCAAGTCTGCCGTCACGCGACTGGTGGAACCGTTGACGACCACCGGTCCCTTTCGGCGTGAGAGGACATGATCGGCACAGACTCCCAGAGTCAGTTCCTCGCCGATGTAGCGTCCGGTGTTGTCGACGATGGCGAGGCGGTCGGCGTCGGGATCCTGGGCGAACCCGACATCCGCGCGGTGCGACGTCACGGCGGACATCAGCGAGGTCAGGTTCTCTTTCAGCGGCTCGGCCGGATGTTCGAACTGTCCATCGGCGACGCCCCCCATCACGATCACCTCGCAACCGAGATCGCGCAGCATCTTCGGGCCGAGCACCGATCCCGAACCGTGGTTGCAGTCGAGCACAACCCTGAATCGCCGCTCCCGAATCGCCGCCACGTCGACCAGGTTGAAGACGCGCCGCAGATGCTCACTGTTTTCCGACGAGACCGTTTCGACGGACCCCAGCCCGCTCCAGGGGCGATAGACCGGGCCGGATTCCAGCACCGCCAGCAGTCGCTCGCCAAGGCTCTTGTCGAACACCGAACCGCGGGGCGAGAACGGCTTCAGCCCGTTCCATTCGATCGGATTGTGGCTGGCCGTCAGTTGTAATCCCCCGGCGGCCCCGAGCGCCGTGACCATCACGCCGCAGGTCGGGGTCGACGCGATGCCGAGATCGACGACCCGGCAACCGGTTCCCATCAGCCCGGCCAGGACCGCATGTCGCAGCATCTCGCCGGTCGAGCGACCATCGCGCGAGAGGACGATGGTTCCACCGCCGAGCATCGTTCCAAACGACGCGGCGAACCGCGCGACATACTCGGGGTCCAAGCCGTCACCCACCACGCCGCGCAGGCCGGAAATGCTGAGAATCCGTTCGGTCATGTGGGTCCATCCTCGATTTTTGCGGAGTTTTATGGAGATTGGGGGCTGTGAACCGAACATCGGTCTTGCCACGACAGGCAGCCGCCTCTACTCTCTATAAGTCCTGTTTGTTGGCTTGGCAAGAGGGCGCACAGACATGCAGCACGCATTTCGAACCGGTGATCCGGTGATTTTTGTTGTCAGCAAGAACAGTCCGCATCCCGGACCGCGTGCCAAGCATCTGTACCCCGCCCCCGCCGGCGAGACCTATTCCTACCAGGTCGAAAAGTTCTGGACCGTTGCCGAAGTTCGTTCCGACGGACACGTGGTGTTGGTCACGCGGCGCGGCAAGCAACACGATGTCGAAGTGGCCGATCCGCGACTCCGCCCGGCACGCTGGTGGGAACGCTGGATCTACCGTCAGCGGTTCCCGGAGTTGAACGCCACGCCCCAGCTCGTCAACGGCAGCACGTCCGACTGAGCCCGCTGCGAATGAACGCGGTTTGCTGGCAGCCAGTCTTGAGACAAGTCGTTGGTGTTGAATCACCGCACTAACCCGGATGATTCATGTCCACAGTCGAGGCGGCGCGCGGGGGTTGGGGGGCGCGGGCCAAAGACTGGGACCCGCCAGCGGCGGGGTGGCGACGCCACACTGGACCCCCACAACGCGCGCGGCGTGGCGGGGG
>JANMLE010001205.1:0-5262 GCA_031372385.1 Planctomycetota bacterium
TCCGCCAATGTGACAGGGATCACATCGAACCAGTCTGCCGCCTCGTCCGACCGACCCAGGGGCTGTGCAGTAACAACGTCCGAGAGGTGCGCGCCGCGAGGCGACAGAAGTCCGTTCGTTCCAGTTCGAGTACTGTTGATACGATCGTTGGGCCGCGGGAGAGAGGCGCAGTCTTGTTTGCCTCCATCGGACGAGTGTGATGTCAGGCGTGCGCCAAGTTTTAACAGGCATCCTCATTCGCGCTCCTTTTGATTCGCGCGGAAATCGGTGTGGTCCGCGCGAATCAAAAGGAGCGCGTATGAGAAGGCGAAGCCGTGATTCCCAAGCCGTGGCGGGGAGACACCGCTCGCACTGGCACCGACCGAAAGAGGTCATCCGCAGACTCCGCCTGATCTGCCGGATTCAGTACCATGAGCCGCGGGCCATGCCGGTCTGCCGTGTCCGTGTTCCACCTTGTGAACGGCACGTTTCTGATGGGAGTTTCCTTCGATGACGACGCTCAGTTCACACCACGCGGTTTACGTTGGCAGCTTTGATCCGTTGACGCTCGGCCACGTCGACATCATCCGCCGCGCGGCGACGATCTTTGATCGACTGACCGTGGGGATCGGGATCAATCCCGACAAGCGGCCGTTGTTCTCGGCCGACGAACGCCTGACGTTGACGACTCAAGTTTTGAAGCCGTATGCGAACGTTGAGGTCTTCTGCTTCCAAGGTTTGACGGTCGACTTCATCCGGCAGCACGGCGCGCGAATCTTGGTGCGCGGCGTCCGCACGCTGTCGGACATCGAGGCCGAATTCACGATGACGCTCGCCAACCGGGCACTCGACCCCGAGATCGACACCGTGTTTCTCATGGCGAGCGAGCGCTACACGCACATCTCCAGCAGCCTGATCAAGCAGATCGCCCAACTCGCCCAGGGCAATGCGGCGGCGAAGCTGCGCGACTTCGTCCCGCTGGATGTCGTCGAGCCGCTGGTGGCCAAATACAAACTGGTCGACCCGGCGACGTCGGGGTGATGAGGAAGTGGTGAGTGGTGAGTGGTGAGAAGAGAGAAAAAAGACCAATGGTGTTGCCTTCGTTGGTGAATCGGTGAGCGGCACGGCGCTAGCCCCCGGTTTTCGCCGGGCGGATCACATGATGCCACCGGCGGCTAGCGCCGTGCCGCTCACCAAAGTCACTGACATTGGAAGAGAGGCGGTTAGCATCGGACATCTCCTACCTCCCGCCTTCTCCCGTCGTTGAAGACGGCGCGGTGAATCGTTCTACTGGCCAACCGAACGCGATCGTTCCGGCGGACGCGGCAATCATCAGGCATCACTTGGAGGTTCGGACTCGTGGTTAAGACGGCATCCACCATGTTACCGCTGGGGACTGCAGCCCCGGCGTTTGCTCTGCCCAATGTCGACGGCACGACCGTCTCGCTCGCGGACTTCGCGTCGGGCCAGGGGTTGCTCGTGATCTTCATGTGCAATCACTGCCCGTTCGTCAAACATCTGACCACCGCACTGGCCGCCTTTGGGCGTGAATGCCATGCGCGCGGTGTGGCCGTGGTCGGGATCAGTTCCAACGATGTCGCCGCGCACCCGGACGACGCGCCCGCGAAGATGGTCGAGGAACACCGCAGCGCCGGTTATTCGTTCCCGTATCTGTACGATGCCACGCAGGAAGTCGCCCAAGCGTACAAGGCGGCCTGCACGCCCGATTTTTATTTGTTCGACGCCGATCTGACACTCGTCTATCGCGGGCAGTTTGATTCGAGCCGGCCGGGCAACGGTCAACCGGCAACCGGCGCGGACCTGCGATCCGCCGTCGATGCGCTGCTGTCGGGGAAACCACCGCTGATGACGCAGCGTCCCAGCATCGGCTGCAACATCAAGTGGATCGCCGGGGGCGAGCCGGATTACTTCACCGGCCGGCCGGCCAACGAGTGACCGCGGCGCACCGTCCACATCCCCGCCCCTGAATGACCACGCGTTCTGCCACGGATCGGAGCATTGATGCCGTTCGCCGCCGCCCTTTCCAACCGACCCTCGCTGAAATCCGCGATCGATGAAACGAGCCAGTCGATCGTCAATGCGCTCGGCGGTCAGCGTCCCGATCTGGCCTGCGTGTTCATCTCGCACCACTACGCGGCGCGGTTCGACGAAGTCGCCGAAAAGTTGCAGGCCACCCTGCGAGCCAGGGTGTTGATCGGCTGCACCGGTGATTCGATTGTCGGTGACTCCACGGAATGCGAAGACGAGCCCGCGCTGTCCGTCTGGTGCGCCATTCTGCCCGGTGCGCAGTTGACGACGTTTCAACTGACGTTCGAACAGACGCCCGACGGACTGCTCTGCTCCGGACTGCCGGAAGATCTCGGCGAGCACTTGGATGAAACCCGCGTCGTGCTGTTCATGGGTGATCCCTATACCTCGCAGCCGCAGTCCGTCTTGGAACTGCTGGCGGGTGAATTGCCCGGCATCCCAGTGGTGGGGGGCATGTCCAGCGGCGGCGGCCCCGGTGAGAACCGGCTGTTCCTGGACGATCAAATGATCGAAACCGGTGCCATCGGAGTCGTCGTACGGGGCGGTCCGCGAGTCCGGACCATCGTCTCGCAGGGATGCCGTCCGATCGGCACGACCTTCGTGGTGACGAAGGCCGACCGCAACATCATCTATGAATTGGGGGGCGTCGCCCCGCTGGCAAGACTCCAGAAGCTGTACCCCGACCTGCCCCCCCGCGATCAGCAACTCGTGGAGAACGGCGTCCATCTCGGTGTCGCGATGAACGAGTACCAGGAAACGTTTCGACGCGGCGATTTTCTGATCGTCAATGTTCATGGCGCGGACCGGACCACGGGGGCTCTGGCCACCGGCAGCTTGATGCGCGTCGGGCAGACCGTACAGTTCCACATTCGCGACGCCGACACCGCCGACGAAGATTTGCGACACCTGCTCGAACGCGATCCGTCCCCGTTGGAACGGACCCGTCGCGGCGCGCTGTTGTTCAGTTGCAACGGCCGCGGCAGCCGCATGTTTTCCAGTCCCAACCACGACGCCACCGCGATCCAGGAGATCCTCGGCCCGCTGCCGCTGGCCGGTTTCTTCGCCCAGGGGGAACTCGGCCCGGTCGGCGGCAAGAACTACATCCACGGCTTCACGGCCAGCATCGTGCTGTTCGAAGAGGACTTGGCACGGGGAAACTGAACGGAGCGGAGCGGGCATCGCAACTGAAAAGTCGGCCTTCTTGTGCGCGATTGATGGGATGTATGGGAGTCATGGGACTGATGAGTCTGTCGTGGCCCGTTCGTCGCATTGGTCCCATACGTCCCATGAAATGTGCGCAGGGCCACAAGAAGTTGACGCCTAGTAGTACGAAGCGTGATGGCCGAATCTGCAAGGCGGAAACAACTCGCGGTTGGCGGGACGGGGAATCAGCATGGCACTGGTGCGGGGTTGGGAGTCGATCGAATCTTTGCGCGGCGGCTATGCCTCGATCGGCAACTTCGACGGCGTGCATCGCGGACATCAGGCGATGCTCAACGTGTTGACCAGCCGCGCCCGGTCCGACAATGTTCCCGCGGTCGCCGTGACGTTTGATCCCCACCCGATCGCGCTGCTGAAGCCCGATGCCGCGCCCCCCGCGCTGACCACGATCGAACACCGCGCCGAGTTGCTCAGCCGCTATGGAGTCGACGTCACGCTGGTCCTCCCCACCGACCGCAGCCTGCTGGCACTGACCGCCGAAGAGTTCTTCGACACGATCATCCGCGGCCGGTTGCAGGCGCGCGGGCTGGTCGAAGGGCCCAACTTCTTTTTTGGCCGCAACCGGTCGGGCAACATCACCGTCCTCAGATCGCTGTGCGCGAATCACGGTCTGTCGTTTGATGTCGCACCACCCGTCACCGTGGATGAGCAACTCGTCTCTTCCAGCGTGATCCGCTCATTGTTGGAAACCGGCGATGTCGCCCACGCCGTGCGGTTGCTGGGCCATCCGCATCGAGTCAGCGGCACAGTTGGACACGGGGCCGAGCGGGGCCGGACGCTCGGCTTTCCCACGGCGAACCTGACCGCAGTCAGCACTCTCGTGCCGGCCAACGGTGTCTATGCCGGTTGGGCGTCGTTCGATCGCGCGCGTCATCCGGCGGCGATCAACATCGGCCCCAATCCCACGTTCGCCGACGCCGCGCGCAAGATCGAAGTCCATCTGCTCGACTTTCAAGGCGACCTGTACGACCGCGTCCTGCACGTCGACATCCAAGACCGTGTCCGCGACGTCCGCCGCTTCGGCTCGCCCGACGACCTGCGGACCCAACTGGAACACGACATCCAGACCGTCCGCAGCCTGACCGCACTACCGTAGTCCCGTCGCTCCGCCGACGGGACAGTTGAAGACATTCACGCCAGCATTGGTCGATAAGGTGCCCCCTTCATCACCCGCGGAATTGAGTTGCACACGCGTCGCCACCGACTCTCTACGGTCGTGGAATTCCCAGTTGGTCACAGAGGGGTCGAGCCACGGTCTCTTTGCTTTCCGTTTCAGTGAAGCAGCATTCGCAAGGCTTGTTCGATGGCGACTTCATCATTGGGGCAGGTGCCGCTGGCGATGAGCGCGTTCAGCATCGACCGCACGGCGGGGCGATTCAGAATGGCATACGCCCGCCGTTCCGCCTGTCGCCGTTGGAGGTTATCCGAGAGTGACTGCACATCGCCCACGACATCCTTGGCGGTGAGCAGTTCGGCCTCGGGTTCAGGGACCGTTTTCATGTTCTATCTCCCATAGCCCGGATTATTCATGGCCATCAAAGAGCCGCGACCGTAAGGGAGCGGTCTGCAAGGACTTGACCGCTCCCTCGCGGTCGCGGCTCGACTGACGCGCTGTTCGTAGCAGAATTCGCAAGAATTCAGTGGCACATTGGACCACGACCTGAGTTCTTGCGAACTCAGCTACGACGCCATGAATAATCCGGGTTAGCGCATGTGCGGCGGCAACATCAGAGAGTTGCCCGCCGCGAAGCGACCGTTGTTCTTTTGCTCCAGTGCGACGGCCCTCCTCATTCGCGCTCCATTTGATTCGCGCGGAAAATCGATTTGGTCCGCGCGAATCAAAAGGAGCGCGAATGAGCAGGCGAAGCCGTGATACCGGGCCGTGGCAAGGAGTCAGCGTTCGCGTCATGACACAGCATGCATCTCTCGGAAGTAGGGCTCTCCGTTATTCCTGTTGAACAACACCCGTGAGCGGCAAGGCGCTAGCCGCCGGTCATGAAGGAAATCACCGGC
>JANMLE010001222.1:0-5236 GCA_031372385.1 Planctomycetota bacterium
ACGAACGCCTGTGGACGGCCATCGCCACCTGCCGAAAACAACAACGCAACTTCTTCCAGTTTCTCCAATCCTCAATCGAGGCCAAACTCAAACAACTCCCCGACCCGACCTTGGCCAGTACCTGATTCCGTGAACGGCTACCCGAAATCGTTCCCGCCGAGAGTTGAGCCCCCCGCGCCTCACAGTGTTCGACCTGCACATCGTTCATGTCAGTGACACGCAGCCCCAGTTCCACTTGAGCCTTCCCGCCGAAGCCCAGCGTCTTTTGAGCCGCCATCGTCACCAGCAGGCAGTGCATGCCCGCCACTCCCTGCGTGGCGGTGGCCGTGACCGAGTACTGGGTGGGACTGCCCCCCTGCGAGGTGCGGTGAACCAGTGTCAGAACAGGGATGACCCGCTCCTGCAAACTATTGCCACCATGCACGAAGGGCATCGGCTTGTGGCCGAGATCGAACAGCGCGGTGGACTCGGGCAACAGCAGATGCTGATCGTCGCTGTCGCAATCGTAGTCCAGGTCGCGCAGCGAAACGCGCACGACGTTGGCTTGATCGACAGCATCGGGCCGAAACACATGACGGCGATGCGGATCGGTTTTGCGACCGTGCCGCTGCACCATGCCGGTCGTCTCGTCATTCAACAGGAATCCATGATCGGCGGTGATGACAAACCGCTTCACACCGGCCTCGCGCAACAGCCGCCACGCCGCACGCAGTCGTTGCAGTGTCGAGTCGAACACCGCGAGGCCCGCGCCGTTCTCACCGGCGTCGTCGATCTCCTGGCTATGCACGATCACCAGCCGTGCGCGGCCGACCGCCTGCTTGAGCGACTTGGCATCGCGATCGAGCACGTCATCGAGCTTCAGCCACGGGCAGGTCGAGCCACCCACGCGGTTGTGCATGTCCCGCTTGCGGGTCTCCGGGTCGAACACGCGGAACTGATTCAGGTCAATGCCTTCGATCGAACCGTTCTTCAGCACCAGCTTCAGGCGACCCCGTTCCGACACGGGGGCGAGGGCATTCATACCGATGGCCGTCACGGTGGGGAGTTCCGCCAGCCGTGCCGTCAGGAGCATGTTCGTCGCGGAGGAATCCGCCAGCGCGCGATGCAGTTCTTCGGCCATTTCAAACCGGAACGCATCGACCACAAACAACGCCGTGGTTTCCGACTCGTGAATCAGGGGTCGCACCACGTCATCGAACAGGGTCCGTTGTTGCAGCTCAGCGGGCGGGAGGAATCCGTGAGTGAGACACAGCCCGTTGAACGCGCGCGCCCAGGCATCAGCCCATTCCCGCCAGAAGTTGCGGAGCACATCGAGACGCGCTCGCAACAAATCGAACTCTGGTAACTGGGTGTACAGCAGCGTCAGCCGCCGCAGTTCGAGATGCCGATGAGCCTGATCGACCGCCGCCCCGCAATCGACGTAGCGTTGCACGGCCTCTACCAGGGAATGGACTTCGCCCAGCGACAGGCTTGCCCGCTTGATGGCCAGTCCCAGTCGGGCCGCATCGCCGATCAACTGCCACGTATTGCGACGCGGCGCATCCTCGCGCAGCCAGAACGACTTGTCACCCTGACGCTGGGTGGCCCAGTCAGACGCCGCCGACCAACGTTGCTCGTACAGCGCCACCAAGGCCGCATCCAAGACCAGCTTTTCCTCGAACCAGAACGTGTCGATCTGGCCCAGATCTTCCGCTTTGGCCGCTTCGACTTCGTCAGTCAGAGTCGTCTCAGTTTCGCTGGCCGTGTCGCGATAGAACACGGCTCGGTGCTGGCGCAGATGGTCCGCCAGATCGCGGCAATTCTTGATCAGTGCTTCAGGCAGTCCGCGAGCCCCCTGCAACTGGGCATCCTTCGGCGGACGTTTCAGGTCATGCACGTACTCGACACGCAGCGCCCAACTGGCGGCGGCAAACGCGATGTCTTTCGCGTCGATCCTGGCCGTTTCGGAACCGTCCGAGGCGAGCTGCATTCCGACCTCCGGTGACAGCCCGGTCATCGTCGCCAGGTACTGCCAGACCGCGTTTTGATTTCCCGGCTGGCTGAGTTGCCCCGCGATCAAGCCACCATTGAGCAGATCGTCCACCAGCGCGGTCAGCGACACGTCGCGAAGCTGTCCGCCGAGGACACCCTCCTGAACGGACAGCATTGCGGTGAGCCACGCATCGGCATGGCCGAGCGTCCCACGCCCGCTGGCACGAAACGCGGCGATCTGTTCGGGGCGAACCCGGCCGGCCGCCGCCTCGGTGACGAGCGTGTCCAGGTTCCGCAGGAAGCACGTGCCGGCCTCGTACAGTTCCAGCAGCGGAGTTCCCTGGATCGCTTCCTGATTGAAGCCGGGCAGATGGATGAGTAATGGCGGCCGATCGACACCGTTGGCGAGCGGCTCCAGTTCCAGCAGCAGTTCGAGGAAGCTGCCGCGGAAGGTTTGAACCGGGTATGGCAGACGGTTGTCAGCTCGCAGCGATGAGTTGTTCAACAAAACTGGACTAGTGCGCGTCGGGATCGAGCCAGATCACGATGCCGCGTTGCCGCGTCTTGGTTCGCAGTTCGGTTTCCAACACCGCCGACACCGGGCCGAGTTCAGTCATGCGATCCTCGGCGTTACTCGGTCTCGTAGGGTTCGGGCAAACCAATGCGGCTGTACGAGTCGGCAAAGTGTTTGCCGAGATGCTCGCGGTACAGTGGCTGGATGCGGGCCACTCGCCCTCCGGAGGCACACAACGCGGACAACAAGTCGAGACGGACGGTGTGCAACTGCCGCAAATCGACAATCATTTCGCCAAGTCCCAGTTCTCGATTCTTGGGCAAGAAATACCAACCGAAGACGCGCCCGGCGCGGAGGGGCCGCGAATATCGGCCGGCTTGAGTTGGCCCGTGGCAACCAGATCGTTCGCATCATGCACAACGGCGATCACCGCGTGACGGACTTTTTGATTGGCGAGATCGCACGTTTGAGTCAGCACGACAACCCGTTCGATCGAGTACTCGAACTCGAAGGCGGTCAGAGTCTTCTGGTCAAAATCTTCCACGTTGCTGACGGGGCAGCCGTCAATCACGTCTCCCTGATCGACCCGTGCATCGGACGGGGGCTGTCGGTAGATCATTGGTCGTCCTCATCCTGCGGAATCTCTGGGATGTCGAACGGGATGTGGTCAACCAATACCGATGTGACTCGCTTGCGCTCGCGCGGACTGGTCAGTTCGCACCACGCATCCAGCCGGATGTCATTCGGATCCAATGCGGAAGTCTCGTCGGAGGATGCCGGAGAAGCCGGCTCTTGAGGTGGCCTGGCGAACACGCGCAGCTCGACATGCCGCCCACGGACCTCGCATTCGTAGGTCCGACCCGGTTCCAGTTCGACTTTTTCCAACGCATCGGCGAGAGAAATACTCATGACTGCACCTCTTTCAAAATCGACTTCGTCCGTTCTCGCGCTCGGCCACGGACATCGACCCACGGAATCGTTCGCAGCACTTCCTCGCAGGTCACAACGGAAGACATCTTTGGATTCCTCGCAGAGACTCGTTTCACACCCAACACCTTACCCCTGCCGCCCACCCTCATCAACAGGCGGCGAGTGCAACAGGGCCAAGATCAGTCATCCAACAATCCCCGCCTCATTTTTCTACCATCCCTCTTTCTGCCAAATCATTCGTCGGTCTTCTCGCTGTCAACGTCCTCGGGCTCATCATCATCATCGGCGGGGGCCGCTTCTTCATCATCAGCAAACAGATCGGCTGCGGGGGCGAGGCTCGCGAGGAGTTCTTTCCGGGCCTGCACCAAGTTGGGGTTGGCCGCTGCATACGCGGACCGTGCGGCCGGTTCATCGGGGGCGAGCAGTCGGAATTCGGTCCCTTGTTTCTCGCTGAGGCGCAGTTCGAGTTGCCAGACTTGTTCGGGGACGGCGGACCACAGGCCCGGTTCGAGGATCTGCAATTGCGGCTGCGGGGTCTTTTGTTTGCGGCGTCTTCGCAACGCTTCCTTCTCGATGGCGGCGATGGCCTGGTCGGGATGCTCATTCAGAAACGCGGCACGATGCGCAGCATCGCCAACGTAGCCCTCACGCTCCGCGTGAGGGAAGCCGATCGCAGCCAACGCGCCAACTGGTTCACGACGCCCGTTCGAGCCATCGACGTCGCGCGACATTCGGCTTTCCTCACGCGGAGCGTGAGGGCTACTTTCTTCAATCCGGAACTCCGGCCCGATCTCATCCTGCAGACGCAGTTCCCAGGCCCAGGCGCGGGCGGGGTGGTATTTCCAGAAGCAGCCGTGAGCCACGCCCAGCGACGGGTCTTGCTGGCACTTGGCATCCACGCGCGTCGGCCAGTAGCGCATGGCGAGGTGCGACCAGTCGTAGTCTTTCTTTCCTTTGGAAGTCGCCAGTTCCTTCCACCACTTCTTGGGATCTTTCCATTGGGGAGTCAGCAGCGGCCAGAGGGCGGCGCTGTTGATCATCACGCCGTCGTCGAGGTCCGGGGCGTAGCGGGCATCGGCTTCGCGAGGCGGGCAGGCGGCATCGGTGGGGGGCGGACCGCGTTCGGCGCACAGTTCGACCTGTTTGATGAAAGCGGCCAGTTCATCGCGGGCTTTGACGACATCGCCGAACCGTTTCTCGGCCTTCTTGTCCGCGCCGTCGCGAGCGGCCCGCAGGTCGGTCAGTTCCCCGATCATCCGCGTCAGCGTGGGGGAGAGATGATCGGCCAGCAGGACGCGGAGCGTGGACTCGGTCCAGCGATGGATCGTGATCCAGGCGACGAACGTTTTCTTCTCGGACGACAGAGGCCAGTGGATCGGCCGGTTCTCGTACATCTGGCGATGCACGTCGGCGAAGAATTTCTCGCGGAGGTACTCGCGCAGGTGGGAGCGTGGGGCGATCTGTGCGCCGTGCCGGTCCCAGGCATCGAGCAGCGGTTTCGCGGCGGGATGCCCGAGTCCATCGCGGCGGTCGTTCGTGTCGAGCGTCCCGTCAAGAAACAGGATGCCGGCGGGTAACACTGTGAGCGGCAAGGCGCTAGCCGCCGGTGTTATACCCGTGAGCGGCATGCGTCCGGTGCCTGACCCCTGTTTGCTGATTCCCCCCGCGAAGAACCGGCGGCTAAATCACTTCTATCGATTCTGCGACAGCGGGGTTCAGGCTGCTGTGCGATTGAGTTTTCGATTGCGGCGCTGGAGGTATCGTCGGACGTTGTGCATGAGATCGGACATTCTTCGGCAGCGGTGGTTGCGGGTGACGTTG
>JANMLE010001224.1:0-4247 GCA_031372385.1 Planctomycetota bacterium
CCCCCGCACCGCTGGCTCGAGCATCCATGCCAATCTGACTCCTTTCAAAGAGAAGTCGTCACGCTGGCGCAAATCCCGTGCCGTCCCTGATGTGGTGCATACGGAAATCTAAAGTCAGTGCCATTGGGCTAGCGCCCCGCCACTCACCGGTGTTGTTCAACAGGAATGGCGGAGAGCCGAGAAAAGAAAGCGGTAATGAATTGCCGCACTCCAAAACCGGACGGCCACATCGCACTCTCCGGCGGTTGCGAAGCGACTCGCCAATATGTTCCAATGCCGCCCCGTTCCCCCGCGCGATGCGGTCGCACGGGGTTGACGCACAACCGATCGAGTTTCACCACCGAGGTCCGACAGGAGATGAACATGCGGTACAGGATGACGATGGCGGCGTGGCTGATGGCCCTCGCCGTGATGGGCATGACGGGACTAACCGCCCGCGCTCAGGATGGCTGGGAGTCGATTTTTGACGGCAAGACGCTCGACAAGTGGGACGGCAACCCGGACTTCTGGCGCGTGGAAGACGGGGCCATCACCGGTCAAACGACGGAGAAACAACCGACCAAGGGCAACACGTTCATCATCTGGCGCGGCGGCGAAACGGCCGACTTCGAATTGAAGCTAGAATACAAGATCATTGGCGGCAACAGCGGGATTCAGTACCGCAGCTTCGAAGTCCCCAACGAGAAGTGGGTCATCGGCGGCTACCAGGCCGACTTTGAAGCGGGCGAGACGTACAGCGGCATCAACTACGGCGAGCGCTTCCGCGGCATCCTCGCGCAGCGTGGGCAAGAGACCGTCATCGGCGACGATCACAAGCCGACGCTCGTCAAACAATTCGGCGACACCAAAGAGATCCAGTCCAAGATCAAGAAGGAAGACTGGAACACCTACCACGTCATCGCGAAGGGCTTTCGGTTCGAACACCGCATCAACGATGTGGTGACCTCGATCGTCACGGACGAGGACAAGAAGGACCGCCGCGAGAAGGGTGTTTTGGCCCTTCAGCTTCACGCCGGCCCGCCGATGAAGGTCCAGTTCCGGAACATCAAGATCAAGCAGTCAAAGGCGGAAGCGAAGACATCCGCGGTGCCGTCGATTCGCACGACACTGGTCGCCAGCGTTCTCGGGCAGGCCGGCTCGGGCAAGAGGAAGGCGCTGCTGCTCGCCGGAAATCCAAGCCACGGTTTCGGGGCTCACGATCACCTTGCGGGCTGCTCGCTGCTGGCGAAGCTCCTCAATGAAAGTGGCCTGCCGATCGAGGCGGAAGTTCACTCACTCCAAAAACAGGGCTGGCCCTCGCCGGAAAAGCTGGCCTCGGCCAACACGATCGTCATTTACTCGGACGGTGGTGGCGGGCATCCCTTCAACGGACATCTCGACGAGTTGCAGGCTCTGACCAAGAAGGGTGCCGGCATCGTCTGCATTCACTACGGCGTCGAGACGACGATCGGCAAGCCGGGGCAGGCGTTCATCGACTGGACCGGCGGCTACTTCGAACCGAACTACTCGGTCAACCCGCACTGGGACGCCAACTACACGAAGTTCCCGGATCACCCGACGACTCGCGGCGTGAAGCCCTTCAAGACGAACGACGAGTGGTACTACCACATGCGGTTTCGTGAGAACATGGAGGGCGTGACGCCGATTCTGACCGACCTGCCCCCGCTCACGACGCTGGTCGTCGTGGACAAGGACGGCAAGGTTGTGATGGAAGAAAAGGACGGCAAGCAGGTGCCGAAGCTCAGCCGACCCGAGGGCGCGCACAACAACAACCCTCACGCCCGCAAAGCGATTTTGGAAGACAAAGAGCCGCAGCACATGGCCTGGGCGACTCAACGGCCTGACGGCGGTCGCGGTTTCGGCTGCTCGGGCGGACACGTGCATTGGAACTGGGGTAACGATCAGTTCCGCAAACTGATGCTGAATGCGATCGTCTGGACCTCGGGCCTCGACGTTCCCGCCGGTGGAGTCAACGCCGGCAAAGTGACCGTCGATGACCTGCTCCAGAACCATGACGAACCGATCCCTCCCGACTTCAACAAGGCCCGCATCCAGGCCATGCTCGACGAGTGGAACAAAGAACGCCCCATCGGCAAACGCACTGCCGACGACGCGAAGTAGAAAAGCGTACTGTAGTCCCGTCGCTCCGCCGACGGGAGCGTCTCTGAGATGCCAAACACATGTGTGCGGACACACTGTGCCGCACGTCCCGTCGGCGGAGCGACGGGACTCCAGTACGACGGAGGCCACAACATGCCATCTCCATTCCCCGGAATGGACCCGTTCATCGAATGCGGCCCGTGGAGCGATTTCCACGCGACCTTCATCAGCGAAATGAAGCGGGTTTTGAATCGCGATCTGCCCGACGGATATGCGGCTCGCGTTGAGCAGCGTGTCTTTGTCGATGACGAGCCCCCTGCATCCGAGTCGCGCGAAGTGGCACCGGATGCGGTTGTCTTTGAATCGGATGTGTCTCGATCAGGATCGCCTTCGCCGGGGATGCCGGCTCGGGAGACTTCCGCAACGGTCGCACGCATTGTCGAGTGGCCGACGCCGGTCCAGTATCGAGAGTCTTGGTTGGAGATTCGTGACCTCGAACATTCCCGGATCGTCTCGATGATTGAACTGCTGTCACCGACCAACAAGCGTCGCGGGACAAGCGGTCGCCGACTCTATCTCCGCAAACGACATCAAGTCTTAGAGAGCCGTTCCCACTTCATCGAGATCGACCTGCTACGGGGCGGTGGAACCGTGTGGCCGGTTGCCGTTCGTCCACCGGGGGATTACTACGTGGCCGTCAGCCGGGCCGAGCGGCGTCCCAAAGTTGAGCTTTATTCTTGGACGTTGCGAGATGCTCTGCCTTCAATTTCGATCCCACTCAAGGCCGGAACGCCCGACGTGATTCTCCGTCTTCGGGAGGCCTTCAATTCCGTGTACGAAGACAGTCGGTACGGACGGTCCCTGTACTCAATTTCGCTCTCCCCCAAGCTGTCCGCCGAAGACCAAGTGTGGGTGAATCCGCTGTTGCAGCAACACGTCGGCAGTCCGTCCCACTGACACCTTACCAACGAACCTATTCCTCACTTCACCAAACTTCACCAATGGAGTCTTCCTCGATGCCCACACGTCCGCTTGTCTCACTCGCCGCGCTGGCTTTGTTCGGCGCGAGTGGTTTCTGTTTCGCCCAAGAGCCGAAGTTCCAATCCAAGGTCATCACCGCGCAGACGCCCGGGCATGCGGTTGACATCGACGTGGATCTGGCCGGCGCGAAGGAACTGTATCTCGTCGTCAATGACGGCGGGGACGGCTTCGGTGCCGACTGGGCCGATTGGGCCGAGCCGCGGCTGGTCACAGCCGACGGCGAGAAGAAGCTCACCGAGTTGAAGTGGAAGTCGGCGGTGGCGGGCTGGGGCAACGTGGGCCTCAACAAGAATGCCGGTGGCGACCCGCTCAAGATCGCCGGGAAGCCGGTGGAGTTCGGGATCGGCACTCATTCCAACTCGGTGATCGGCTTTGACCTGCCGGCCGGGACGACCCGCTTCAAGGCGCGCGGCGGCATCGACAACGGCGGCTCGGACCAGGGGATGGGGAGTTCCGTGCAATTCCTCGTCTACACGCAGAAGCCGGCCATTCAGGTCGCTTCCGCGGGTGGACCGGTGGCGACGGGGAGCCGCGAACCGAAGGACGCCGTCACGGGACTGGATGTCGCCGAGGGGCTCGAAGTGACGTTGTTCTCGTCCGAGGCGAGCAAGCCGGCGATGCTGAACCCGACCAGCATCGACATCGATCATCTCGGCCGCGTCTGGGTCTGCGAAGTCGTGAACTACCGCCACCGCAACGGCGAGCGCAAGGAAGGGGATCGCATCCTGATCCTCGAAGACACCGACGGCGACGGCGTCGCCGACAAGCAGACTGTCTTCCATCAGGGCAAGGATGTCGATTCGGCCCACGGCATCTGCGTGCTGCCGACAATGAGTGGCAAGGGGACGAAGATCATCGTCTCGTGCGGCGACAGCGTCTTCTTCCTGCACGACGAAGACGGCGATCTCAAGTCTGATAAGAAGGAACTCCTCTTCACCGGCATCGGCGGG
The DNA here is from genome assembly GCA_031372385.1 of Planctomycetota bacterium. Taxonomy (GTDB): domain Bacteria; phylum Planctomycetota; class Planctomycetia; order Planctomycetales; family Planctomycetaceae; genus Schlesneria. The sequence goes on from JANMLE010001224.1 coordinate 4,092, forward strand.
ACTCAGCACGACCATGGCATTCACGCCTTCCACTTCGGGCCGGACGGCAAGCTCTATTTCAACTTCGGCAACTCCGGCAACCAGATCAAGGACAAGGACGGCAAGCCGATCAAGGATCTCGCCGGCAACGAAGTGAACGCCAGCCGCAAGCCGTAT
>JANMLE010001888.1:0-1036 GCA_031372385.1 Planctomycetota bacterium
GTGAACGAAGACCTCGCCCCCGACACGCACTCACCGGTGGTCTGCGGCGACCGGCTGTTCGGTGTCTGGAACGAGCTCTACTGTTTGGATCTGAAGGCGGGCTTGAAGCGGATTTGGTCCGGCGAATCCAAGACATTTCACCACTACGCCAGCCTGATCGCCTCGGACACGCGACTACTGGCCACGGGGATGCATGGCGAGTTGTTGCTGATCGACCCCGCCGCCGACCAGTTCCGCGAGATCTCGCGCGTCAACGTGGTCGACGACGACTCGGGAGTCTTCTCACATCCGGCGATCGTCGGCGACAGGCTCTACATCCGGACCAGTACGGATGACAGGAGTGTGGCATTGCGGTGACGTACTGTAGTCCCGCCGCTCCGTCGGCGGGACGTCCGGGCGGCGGAGCGACCGGACTACAGTAATGGCACTCCGATCATGGGCCTGACGAATCGCCCTGAGGCACTTCCAACACGACTCTGGCCGCCGCTTCACCGCTGGCGATGGCGTCCGGAATGCCGACGCCGCGCAGGGCGTTACCCGCCAGCGCCAGACCGCGATGGGTCGCGGTGCGGGATTCGATGCGGGCGACTCGATCAAGATGCCCGACGTGATACTGCGGCATCGCGCGCGGGTAGCGGACGACCAGTGAGATCTCGGGATCGCCCTGCACGCCGAAGATGTCGGTCAGTTCCTCCACGACGATCTGCTTCAGTTGGTCGTCATCCAAGTCGAACAGTTCCGGCTGCATCGCGCCGCCGACAAACGTTCGCATCAGCACGGAATCGGCGGGAGCCCGGTCGGGGAATTTTCGGCTGGAGAATGATGTGGCCAGGATGCGCCGCCGCTCACGGTGCGGTACGACGAGGCCGAACGAATCGAGCGGATGGCGCACGTTCGCGAGCTTGTGGGCGGTGATGACGACGACGCTCGATGCGTATTCGATGCCGCTCAATTGCGCCGCCAGTGACGCATCGACGTCGTCCAACAACACCGCCGCCTATCACGGCTTGATCGCGCAGTACCACATGACCGACGC
>JANMLE010001248.1:0-5875 GCA_031372385.1 Planctomycetota bacterium
GACCGACCGAAGAAAGAGACTGATCCCGTGTTCGACTGGTTGACACCCTCCAACGTTCTCTGGCTGATCCCGGCCGCGCCGCTGCTGGCGTGCGTGTGGATCGTGGTCGTCGGACATGTGGTCCGCCGCCAGTACGCTCATCGGCCGGTCGTGCTGGCGATCGCCATCTCGGCCGCGTTGTCGGTGCATCTGCTGCTGAATGTCGTCCCGATGGGCTTCGGTGACGACACGCATGCGCCGCCCGCCGAGCATGCGGTCGCGAACCACGACGAGAAAGCGCACGACGAAAAGGAGCATCAGGGCGACAAGGGTCACGATGCGAAACCGGCCGATGTGCAGGCCAAGCCGGCCCCGCACGCTCCCGCCAAGCCGTCGATGGCGATCTCGACGAATGTCTTCGGCGAAGAGGACGGACCCCGGGGCACCAAAGTCCCGGTCCCGTGGATTCGGGTCGGCACGCTGGTGGTGAATCCGACGCTGCGAGCCGACGCGATGGCGGCGCTGATGCTGGTGATGGTGACCGTGGTCAGCCTGCTGGTGGCGATCTTTGCCAGCGGCTATATGAAAGGCGATCCGGGATACCCGCGGTTCTTCGCGTCGATCGCGCTGTTCGTGTTTTCAATGTGCATGCTGGTGCTGGCGGGAAACTTCCTGCTGATGTTCGTCTTCTGGGAGGCGGTCGGCCTGTGCAGCTACCTGCTGATCGGGTTCTGGTACAAGAAGCCGAGCGCGGCGGCGGCGGCCAAGAAGGCGTTCGTCGTCAACCGGATCGGCGACTTCGGGTTCATTCTCGGCGTGTTCCTGGTCTGGCAGACGTTCGACACGCTCGACTTCAAGAAGCTGTTCGAAGACCCTTCGACCATTGCCCACATCGTGACCCAGCAGCCCGCGATCTTCACGTTCATCTGCCTGCTGTTGTTCGTGGGGGCGATCGGCAAGTCGGCCCAGTTCCCGCTGCACGTCTGGCTGCCGGACGCGATGGAGGGCCCGACGCCGGTGTCGGCGCTGATTCACGCGGCGACGATGGTGACCGCGGGGGTGTACCTGGTCGCGCGGTGTACTCCGTTCTTCGTGCATTCACCGACGGCGCAGATGTTCGTGGCGGGGATCGGGGCCACCACGGCGCTGATCGCGGCCGTCATCGCGCTCACGCAGTATGACTTGAAGCGGGTGCTGGCGTATTCGACCGTCAGCCAGTTGGGTTACATGTTCATGGCACTGGGGGCCGCGGGTGCCGGGACGAAGATCGCCACGCTGGCGGTGACGTTCGCGATGTTCCACATGTTCACCCACGCCTTCTTCAAGGCGGTCCTGTTCCTGTCGGCCGGCTCGGTCATGCACTCGATGGGCGACGTGATCGACATGCGGCGGTTCGGTGGCCTGCGCAAGGCGCTCCCGATCGCGCACCTCACTTTTTTGGCGGGTGCCCTGGCGCTGGCCGGGTTCCCGCTGCTGTCGGGCTTCTGGAGCAAGGACGAAATCCTGTCGATCGTCTTCGAAGCGACCAAGCATCCCGAACATGGCGGCTTCTACATGGTGATCTTGAGTGTGGCGCTGCTGACGTCGCTGATGACCGCGTTCTACACGTTCCGGGCCTACTTCATGACCTTCTGGGGCGACGAGAAGTTTCCGGAGGAGGCGGGACACCATCCGCACGATGCGCCTCCGGCGATGGCCATTCCCCTGTTGATTCTCGGTGCCGCCGCCCTGGTGATCGGCGGACTGGCCGGACCGACGCATCTGTATGCCGGCTACCTGGCGCACACGCCCGGACTGCCGGAAGGGATTCATCTCGAACCGAACCTGCTGATGATGGGCGTCAGCAGCGTGCTGGCGATCGCCGGGATCGGCCTGGCGTATCTGTGCTACGTGAAGTCGCCGGGGATCGCCCGCAATTTGAAGAGCAGCCTGTCGCCGCTGCATGCCTTCTCACTGGAAGGCTTGAAGCTCGACGCCCTGTATCTGCGGTACGTCGTCCAGCCCCTGCGGCTGGTGGCGCAGATCGCCGAGTTCTTCGATCGCTGGGTGATCGACGTGATCGTCGACTGCTTCGGCTTTCTGCCCGGCCTGTTCGGTGCCGTGCTGCGGCCGATTCACAACGGACACGTGCAAAACTACGCGGTGGTGATGCTGATCGGCCTGGTCGTCTGCCTGGTGTCGGTGCTGCGGGCGTTGGCGGGAACGATGTGATGCGAAGAGTGAAGACAGAAGTCAGAATCCAGAAGACAGAATTCAGAATGAGGATCAGCAGAAGGTCGCGTCGGGAGGCCCTGAGTCGGAGACGCGGGATTGTTGTTGTTGTCGTTTTATCGTGCGTCTTTGGTTTTCAACTTCTGGATTCTGAATTCTGACGTCTGAATTCTTCCCCAAAGGTTTTTTCGATGCCCAGTCTGTTAGTCATCCTGATCTTTTTACCGGCCGCGGTGGCGGCGATGCTGCTGCTGCTCGACGCGAAGGCGCCGCCGGTCCGGGCGCGCTGGACCGCGCTGTTGGCGACGCTGGCGACGTTCCTCGTCTCACTCGGTGTGGCGTCGCAGTTCCTGGCGGTCGATCGCACTCATGCGGCCAACACCGGACCGGTGCATCCGCATCTGGAGCTCAAGCACACGTGGATGACCCTGGTCCCCGCCATCGGTGAAGCGCCTCCGGTCAACCTGGAGTTCTATCTGGGCCTGGACGGCATCAGCCTGACGATGGTGCTGCTGACCACACTGCTGACGATCTCGGCCGTGCTGGTTTCCTGGACGGCGATTTCCGAGCGGCCGGCCGAGTTTTACGCCAGCCTGCTGATTCTCGAAAGCGGTCTGATCGGTGTCTTCTGCGCCTTCGATCTGGTGCTGTTCTATGTGTTCTTTGAATTCACTCTGATCCCGCTGTTCTTCATGGTCGGCATCTGGGGCGGGCCGCTCCGGCGGTATGCGGCGGGGAAGTTCTTCATCTACACATTGGCCGGCAGCGTGATCACCCTGCTCGGTTTGGTCTGGCTGGTGGTCGAAGCGCACCAGGTGGGAATCAACTCGCACTCGCCGCTCGTGAACCCGTTCTCGATTCCGGAAATCGCGGCGTTGTTGGCGGTGCATGGATTGGACCCCGCGACACAGGTCGCGCTGTTCCTGATGATCGCCGCCGGCTTCATGGTCAAGGTGCCGTTGTTCCCATTTCACACGTGGTTGTCGCTGGCGCACGTCGAAGCCCCCACGGCCGGTTCCGTGCTGCTGGCCGGTGTGCTGCTGAAGCTGGGGGCGTACGGCTTCCTGCGGTTGTGCCTGCCGATGCTGCCGCAGGCGTGTGAACATGTCGGCGTGCCGCTGATCGGCATTCTGTCGGTGATCGGGATCATCTATGGTTCGTTCTGCGCCCTGGCCCAGAACGACATCAAGAAGCTCGTCGCCTACAGCTCCGTCGCGCACCTTGGTTTTTGCATGCTCGGCCTGTTCTCGCTGAACAACGAAGGGGTCAGCGGCGGCGTGCTGCAGATGATCAACCACGGCCTGTCGACGGGCGCGCTGTTCTGCATCGTCGGCATGTTTTACGAACGCTATCACACGCGGCAGTTGAGCGAACTGGGCGGACTCGCCAGCCGGTTGCCGCTGCTGGGCGTGGCGATGGTCTTCACGTCGTTTGCGAGCATCGGCCTGCCGGGCCTGAACGGATTCGTCGGCGAAGTGCTGGCGCTGATGGGGATGTTCAAGCGTGATCCGCTGTTGGCGGTGATCGGCGCCGCGGGCGTGGTGCTGGGTGCGTGGTATCTACTGGGGGTGCTGCAGAAGGCGTTCTTCGGACCGCTGCAGGAACCGCCCCATCACGGACACGAACCGATCGCCGACTTGAACGCCCGCGAAGTTCTGGCGCTCGCGCCCCTGCTGGCGATGTGCCTGTGGCTGGGAGTCTTCCCGCAACAGGTTCTCGACCTGATCCGTCCCGACGTGGAATCCTTGACGGTGCTGTATGGTGACGTGCGGGCGAGCCGGGGGACCGGCAAACCTGCCGTTGCCCGGTTGCAGTTGCCGGCCGCCGCCGTGCCTGTCACCGAACTGGCGTCTGTGACACCCGCGTCCGCGACGCCCGTGTCTGTGACGCCCGCGACTGAAACCCATCCCAATTTGCAGAAGTTGGCCGCACCCGAGGCCCCGACAGCGGAAGTTCGCCCGTGAATGAATCTCTTCAAAACCTGAACGGCGCCATCCAACTGGTGCTGCCCGAAGCGGTGCTGCTGGCCACCGTCTGCCTGATCTTCTTTGCCGCTCCGTTCCTGGTGAGCGAGCGGGGTGAAGCGCCGGCCGGACTGCGGCATCGCTGGGGCTGGCTGTCTCTGCTGGCCCTGTTGATCGCGGGGTGCATCGGCTGTTGCGCCGTGGAAGCGCCGCACACGACCGGCCCGTTCGTCGCCGACGGACTGACGCTGTTCATCCGCGGACTGACCCTTGCCACCGGCGCGATCCTGGTCCTGCTGCATTGGAATCAGGCGGACGATTCCCGTTCCGCGGAAAGCCACGCCTGCCTGCTGGCGATCCTGGCGGGTGTGAACCTGGTGGCCGCGTCCAACGACCTGGTCGGCCTGTTCGTGGCGCTGGAACTGATCAGCATTCCGACGTACCTGTTCCTGCTGCTGCCGCGGCGCGACGCCCCCGCGCAGGAGGCGACATTGAAGTACTTCCTGCTCAGCGTCTTCTCGTCGGCGATCGTGCTGTTTGGCATGAGCTACCTGTATGGAGCCACCGGCACGACGAACCTGCTGGCGATTCACCAGGCGTTCGCCAGCGGCGGCAACCTGCCGCACAACGCGCTGGTGGCGGTCGCGACGGTGATGCTGATCGCGGGACTCGGTTTCCGCCTGACCGCCGTGCCGTTCCACTTCTACGCTCCCGATGTCTTCCAGGGGGTGCAGCCTTCGGCGGCCGCCATGCTCTCGTTCGTTCCCAAGGTCGCAGGATTTGTCGCGCTGTTGCGGTTGATGGTTCCGGCGGCGGCGGGTGACACCGCGATGCACTCGTGGATGATGATCCCCGCGGCGACCAACCTGCTGTGGTGGTTGGCGGTGGTCACAATGTTCACCGGCAACCTGATGGCCCTGATGCAGACCGACGTCCGCCGGCTGCTGGCCTTTTCCAGTGTGTCGCACGCCGGTTACATGCTGGTCGGTCTGGTGGTCGGCATGCAGGCTTCGAAGCAGGTCAGCGGGATCAGCGCGCTGCTGTTCTATCTGGCCGTGTACGGGGTGATGACGCTGGGGGCGTTTGCCGTGCTGATCGCGGCGGCCCGGTCCAATCGCCGCATCGAGTCTCTGGATGACCTGGCGGGACTCAGCCGGACCAAGCCGGCGCTGGCGCTGGTCCTGTCGGTCTTTCTGTTCAGCCTGACGGGGCTGCCGCCGACCGCCGGGTTTCTCGGCAAGTTCAATCTGTTTTTCGCGGCATGGTCTCAGGGGACGGAATCCAGCCGCTGGCTGGCCTGTCTGCTCGGAGCCAACGCCGCGCTGGGGGCGTGGTACTACCTGAGGATGATCGGGGTGATGTACCTGCGCGAGCCGGTCGACCGCAGTGCGGACACGCGGTCGCACGAGATTCCGTCGCTGGTGGCGGCGGCAGTGTGCACGGTCGGAACGATCGGCCTGTTCTTTGTTCCGGGACCGCTGTGGAATCACATCCAGTCGCTGGTGCGTTAGTCGCGCGATTCCTGCGGCTGCGGTCGTTCGCTAAGATCGTCGTTCTTACGTCGCGCGGCCTAGAGTGAGACGTTTGTCGGAGCCGCGCCCGTCACAGTCAGTTGAAAAAGTCGTGGGATGGGCTTCCAGCCTGTCAGGACGGAGAACAAAGGCCTGATTTCTGCGATGATTCGACTGGCTGGAAGCCCATCCCACGGAAGAATCAACACG
>JANMLE010001299.1:0-4142 GCA_031372385.1 Planctomycetota bacterium
TTCCTGGGCCTTCTGCATCCACAGGCCGACCCGCGCGGGAATGTTGGCATCGAGCGGACCCTTGATCGTCTCGCGCCGCGGTTCCTGCGTGGCCAGAATGAGATGAATCCCCGCCGCCCGCGCCTTGGCACCCAACCGGCAAATCTGCTCTTCAATCTGCTTCCGTTCGTCGCGACTGCGGCTGATCAGATCACGGTACTCATCGCAAACACAGACGATGCGCGGCAGCGGCACGTTGGACCTGGTCACCAGTTGCGCATGCGAATCGGCACCGTCGAGTTGCCGGTAGCGCCGGTCCATTTCCGCAGCCAGTTCGCGCAGCACTTCGGCGGCGGGCTGCTCGTCGGGAAACACGAGCGGCTTCCAAAGGTACGATGAGCTTCGAAGAGCATGAAAGGCGTTTCGCTTTGGGTCGATGATCAGCAGTCGCAGCGTGTCGGGCGTGTTCGTCACGATCAGCCCCGCGATGGCCGAGCGCAGCCATTCACTCTTGCCGCTGCCGGTGGTCCCGGCGGCCAGCAGATGGGCATGCTCCGTCGTCGCGAGATTCGCACAGACCAGCCGTCCGGAGATGTCGACGCCCACCGGAACGTGGGAGCCGCCCAATCGGGAATCGGGGACGGGCAGTTGCGGGCGAACGTCGTCAAACCACACCGTCTGCCGGTCGGGCCGTTGGACGTCGACGACCAACAATCCCTCTTCGATGGTGATGAAGGGCGGACGGGCCAGTCCGAGACGAAGCTGCAACTCTTCGAAACGTTGTTGGACGGCGGACACTTTCATGCGCGGTCCGAGCTTGATCGGGAATCGCAAGAATGTCGGCCCGACGATGGGCGGTCCGTCGAGCGACACGACGACACCGTATTCACCGGTCAACGTCGTCACCAGGTTCTGTCCCAGTTTCAAATGTTCCTCGGTGGGGCGCGTGAAATGAACTGTCCGACCAACGTCAGTCGGGCACGTGCCTCCGTTGGTTGGTCCTGTCCGTCCCTCCGGCGCGACGGCCTGCGCGGAGTCGACTCCCGCCAACTTGCCGATCAGATCGACCAATCGACATCGGGCCGACGCCAATGCGACCGCATCGAACAACTGCTCGTGACGCTCGGGGCGAAAGCTGATGACGGCGAGTGTTCCCGAGTCGATTGAGTCTCGGCTCAGGTTCTCGCTGGCCGCATGCGCCGTTTCGGCCGCAGACAGCATCAAGTGATAGAGACACGCCTGCCCGAGATCCGCCGCGGGCGACGTCTGCCCCAACTTGAACTCGATCGCGCACCAGGCACTTCCTCGCCGACGTTCCGGGGCCGTGTCATCAGTGCCGACGTCGGCGAGTCTGACGACGGCATCAGCCACTCCCACCAGACGCACACTGTCGGACCAGCCGGGTTCGCGCAATTCGCACGACAGCGGCTCGTCGGTGGTCAACCATTCGGCCAAGGTCTGCCACGGTGCCGGTCGACTCGCGCCGCGCGGCAAGCGTTGCGGTCGCGCTCTCCATGCAAGTTCGGCGAGCCAATCGCAAACCGCCTGCATCGCCTGCCAGAATGAGAGTACCTGCGGTGCGACATCGTGCAGGGCCGCCTGGTGTCCTGTGAGTCGAGGCCCGACAAACTGTGAGTAGGCGCGTTCGACGAGCGTCTGTTTCCAGACTTCCAGATCCTCGTCAACCTCGGCCAGTACGGCGAGCGGACTTGTCCCACCACGTTCCGTCACGAGCCATCCCACCGCTTCGTGAAACCACTGGCCCAGCACCGCCAGCGATGGCGCTCCGTCTCCCCGGGCGCTCTGCGCTCCCGCCGCGCGATACAGCGCCTCGCGAACTTCGCTGACTGTGATGGTCACTGGCATGTAATCGCATCCTCGGTTTCGAAGTCAGATTGTTTCTCGTAGCCACGTTCGCCAGAACGTGGGATTGCCGCGGGTTTGCCCACGTTCTGGCGAACGTGGCTACGGTTGTGAAACAGCTCTAAACGGAATCTCTCTCCACACGGAACACAACGGCAGGTGGGCCGATGAGCAATCGGGCGCGATCCGGATACCGCTCGATGATGACGGCCGCGGTCTCCGCGGGGCACTTCAAGGCGATGGCCGCTTCATCGAGTGACACCACGGGTCGTTCGGCGAGCAGTGTCGCCAGCACTTCGAATTGGAGGCTGTCCGCGGGCTCCGCCGTTGCCGACGACGGCGCGCCGATGACGCATTCGACGAACTCACGCAGGCTGTCGGGCAGGTGCCGCGTCAGCCATTCTTCCACTGTTTGTGGAGACACCGCCTGACCATCGCGCGCCAGATCTCCGGACTTGGACTCCGAGAGCAAGGCGCGCAGCGCATCGAGTGCCGCGAACACTTCGGACGATCGCTCGGCGATGATCGCCCCCTGGTCGACGAGATGGCCCAGCGACTGGCTGGCGACCTTGGCTCCCTTTGACAGGGGGACGCGACCGTCGCGCAGGATGATCAGCCGCTTCAACCGGTCCGGTGTGAACTGGGTCTTGAGGCGCTTGAGCTGCGCCGCGACACTGGTCATGTTGGCCTGCGTACAGATGCTGACGCCGGTTCGCCCGGACGGTCCTTCGAACACCAAGGGGACGTCCGGCAGTTGCTCGTCGCGGACCGACTTCCACTGCGGCGCGAGGAGTCGGACGAGTTGCGGCAGGCCGTGACGGACGATCTCCTCCGTCCGTTCCGAGCGGTTCGCCGCCAGCGACTGTTCGACGCGTGTCTTCCATTCGCCATCGAGAAAGTCTTCGACACGTTCGAACACCGGCAGGTCAACCTGGCCTGCCTGCGCGACCTCATCGTGCCTCCTGACCCCTGTCTCCTGATTCCTGAACCACGTCTCGAACCGATCGGCGCACGTGGCCAGCAATCGTCGCGGCGTCAGTTCGTCCACAGCGGCCAGACGCTGGAAATCAGCCGGTTCGAGCGGCCAGAGTGGATCGGCTGACGCGGGCCGCGCGACGCCGGGACCGGCCTGATCGAGCCGCGCGGCGATCAGCTTCCCGGCTTGGGGGCGTGTCAACGTGGCCAGCGATCTGGCACCGAGCGATGTCATCCGGTCGTAGTCGGCTGTGCGCGACTTGTCCTTCAATTCCGTGGCGAACGACGACTGGACGCACGACACGATCAACACGTTGGACGTGTCATCGTGCAGCGTGCTGGCGAGTTGTCCGAACGCAAACAGCCCGTCGCGATCACCGGGCGAGGCTTGCAGGGCTTCGACCTGATCGAGGCTCAGCAGTATGGGAAGTCCGTTTCCCGCCAGTCGGCACAGCATCACGACGACGCGCCGCGCATCGTGTTCGCGGTCTTCGTCGGTCCCCTCATCCTGCGATAAGCTCAGCCGGGCGAGAGCTTCTTCGGGCAGCGAGTCTCCTCCCAGCCAGGCCCGCAAGTCGCGGCGATGCCGGCCAAACGCCAGATGCTTGAACGCGACCGTCGTGTTGCGGTCCAGATACAGGCTTTCCGCGACCCGCTCCAACAACTCGTCCAGCGCCGGAGGATCGGTCTCCAACATGTATTCGTACCACGGTTCGAGGTCTCCCTCGGCAACGCGGAGCTCGGCGAGGCGGTGGAACAGAATCCGCTCGAACTGAGTGCGCTGGCCGCGGACAGGGCGGAACCAGTCTTCGACCAGCGTTCGACGAACATGACGCCAGATCATCCGCGGACTGGCTTGCAACCGCACCCATACGAACAGGCATTCGTCCCGATCGGTCGCCGTCGGCGCCTGCAACGTGAGCTGCCGCCGCAACCGCCGCAGCAAGTGCGTCTTGCCCGCCCCCGCGGCCCCGTGGATCAACAGCGCGGCCGAGCGCCCCGAACGTCTCACGCTGTCGACTCCCCGCAGGCATTCGTCGAACACGTCCGACTGAATCTCGGGGACATCCACCGCAGCCTCATCCCAGGGATTCGAGACGATGGTGTCGCGAAACGGATTCATCGAATGTCCTGCTTTCTCTGCACGAATGTGTGTTCTCATTCCGCCGTTGTCCGATCTTCGTTCGAGCCGCCGCCGGGTTCGTTGGACGAACGCTTCCAACTCTTCCTTGGACGGAATGCTCGGGACGTAGCGCGACACGAAGAACCTGTCCAAAAACAACTCCGTCCCGTCGGCGGAGCGACGGGACTACAGTAGTCCCGTC
>JANMLE010001384.1:0-1353 GCA_031372385.1 Planctomycetota bacterium
ATCGATCCCGAAGTTGATCTTGCCCGAGACCACTCCTTCGGGACTCAATTTGACGTTGGCAAAGTAGCTCGACTTGGTGGCCAAGACTTGGATGCTCTTGAACAGGTCGGTGTTCGGCAGGGCCGAGATGCTGAATTCAGACCGCCCCTTACCCGGCGCCTCCTTGGTGGCGACGGCGGTCGTCCAACCGATGAGCAACTCGTCGGTTTCCACCACGAACCGCTCGGCTTCGGCCAGATTCTGGATCAGCGACAACTTGCGCAGAGCGAATTCGTTCTTGTCTTCATTGCGTTTGAAGATCAACCCGGCCTCAAGCTGCTTGCGCAACTCCTGGAAATTCGCGCGGCGGGCGGCGATGTCCGTGGCGGCATCGCTGTTCTTCATCCAGCCGATGACGTCGTATCCCTTGTCGAGCAATGGCTGCACCCCCTTGACCTTGTCGGTGATGGCGTGCGGCATGTTCGCCGGGACGGCGGCCTGCGTGGAGGCGATCGAGGCATACCCGTTCACATGACGCATGAAGTTCGGTTTCTTCTTTGCCGCTCCACCGGAACCATCGACCACGGAGTACAGGTTTTCACCCAGTTTCTTGACGTCGAAGCCGAACCCCGTGATGTTGGCGATGAACGCCTTGAGGTTCTTGATCGGAAAGTGCAGTTCGTAGGCGATCTCTTTGCCGAAGATCACATCGACGCGGATCGGCTTGGACGGATCGAGTCCTTCGGCAAAGCTGTCAATCAGGGGTTCCAGATTGGCCCCCCATTGCTTTTGCAGCGCCGGGGTGGGACTGAGCTCCACCAGATACTTGAGATCACTCTTCAGCGAATCGACGCCGGTCTGGACAAACTGAAACCGGGCTTCAGGTTGTGCATCGGCGGATCGCACCATCAGCAGTGCGGCGGTCAGGGCCAAAAACAGCGATTTCCACACGGACACGGGTCACTCCTTTCGTTCGCGTCTGTCGGCAGGCCATCAAAGCAAGCGGCTGCGGATTCTAACGCTGGTCAGTAAATTCGGGAAGACGCGGACTGAATTGACGTTGGGGGCTTGATGACGGAAATGCCTGGCGACAGATGAGGTGCGCAAATTGATAAAGGTGAGAACAGGAGTCTGCTTCTTCGGGACCGGTTCGAGAAATCTTCCCAGTTTGACACTGGTGATTCTGTGAGCGGCAAGGCGCTAGCCGCCGGGGTTTCCAACTCACCGGCGGCTAGCGCCCTGCCGCTCACGGGACGTTGTTTCGAGCCAGTTCCTAACTCGTCAGCGAGGGCGAGGACGCCAGGTGGATTCGCGGAGCACGTCGCGTTCGTAGGCTTTGATGATTTCGATGGCTGCCTCACGATCATCGGGAGT
>JANMLE010001400.1:0-5049 GCA_031372385.1 Planctomycetota bacterium
GTGCTGAAGCTCACGCTGCGCGACTTGCAGCAGCGCATCGTCAGCCGCCGATTGACTCCGCTCGAATCGGAACGGCTCTGGCGGTTGGCGAAGGTCTACAAGAAGTCGCTTGATCTGTTTGAGGGAAACGCGGAACAGGCGACCGCTTGGTTGAAGACGCCGCAAGGAGCCCTGCATGACGTCTCTCCGCTGCGCTGCATCGTCACCGAACCGGGTGCCTGCGAGGTCGAGGAACTGATCGGCCGGATTGAGTACGGAGTGCTCACGTGAAGCGCGTCGAGGCGTTCCGAATCTACAAATCCCGGTACGCTTCGTCCGCTCTGACCGGCGAAGGTGCCAAGAAGCTGGGTGGCCGATGGAACCACGAAGGTGTCGCCGTTCTGTATTGCTCGTCCTCGCTGGCGCTCGCTCAACTGGAAACACTTGTTCATTTGGAAGGAACACTTCCTCCGGGCGGATTTGAGTTTCTGAGACTGGAGTTTCCGGAGACCTGCATCGGACGACGAGTGCGCATGAAGGATCTGGAAGAGTATGGCGTTGATTGGCGCTCCCATCCGCCGCACGCGTTGCTGCGTGAAATCGGCTCCGAATGGATTGCATCCGGCACATCGCTCGTGATGCAGGTTCCGAGCGTCGTGTCGCCGACGGAGTCCAACTACCTGCTGAATCCCGCGCATCCGGACTTCCGCAAAATCAAGATTGGAACGGCGTCCCCCGTCGAATGGGATTCTCGCCTGCTGAAGCGGCTGCGGATTGATTGAGAAAAATGAACGGCGGTCATTTTCCCTCGGTGCGGATCGCCTCGGGCAGGTAGTGGATGCAGTGAGTTTTCACGGCATCGGTCAGGGTGCGCGCTGTTTCGTTGAGCTTGGTGTTCTTGCGGAAGTCGGTGCCGAGTTCGAGTTGGATGGCGTCGAGTCCTCCTTCGCGGTGGCTGCCGTAGGTGCGGACGATGTGGCCGCCGTTGAATTTCACCTCGCGGTCGTCGGTCTCCAGCTTGGGAAGGACCGGGATGCCTGCTTCGTCGAGTGCGCCGAAGATGCTGCGCGGGCCGATGATTGCCGCGCGGCTGTGGCGTTCGACGAGTCGTTTCACCGTGTCGCCGTTGGCCGTGCCGCGCAGGATCTTGTCCGGCTCGGCGGCTTGGCCGTGGATGTCGAGCAGCAGTCCGTGCGGCCATCGCTCGCGAATCGTCCGGCATGACTGACGCAGCGCCGCGTGATACTGCTCGTAGACGACCTTCGCCGCGTCGACTTCGTAGGCGTCCTCGGCGGGCCGGTTCACGTCGAGGTACTTTCGCCCGAAGTCGGCGATCACGACGAACGGCTTGCCGTGGAGTTGCCTCTCCATTTCGTCGACCAGCTTTAACGTCAACAGGTCCGTGTTGACATCGCGTGAGATCACGAATTGCTTCTCGCCATCGGCCTTCCGCTCGGGGACTCCGGGGATCGTGCGTTGCCCCCCGTGCGGAGCCGACAGCAAGATCGGAATGTCTCCCGCGCGGACGTAGACGAATGGCGGCTCGTCGACTGGCTTCTTGAGCCCCGCCGCGTCCTGGCAGAACACCGGCGATGCGAGCAGCAGCAACGCGACGATGCTCCGCAGCATCGGCATCCGGCGAGACGTGCGGTTCACTGGGCCGCTTTCTTCTTCTTGTTGGCCGCCCTCCGGGCTCCCGCTGGCCGTCCGCCCCAGGTTGGTTCGACGAGTTCGCTGTCCCACTTCTTCCAGGCCGATTCGAGTTCCGTGAACTTGTCGGGGTGTTGCTTGGCGAGGTCGGTTGATTCGCCGATGTCCTTCGACAGGTCGTAGAGTTCGCGCGACTCGGACTGACTGTGCTTGACGAGCTTCCAGTTCCCCATGCGGATGGCCGTCTGCTGACCGAAGCGCCAGTAGAGCGCGTCGTGCGGCGCGGACTTGTTGTCGCCGGTCAGGTACGGCAGCAGGTTCACTCCATCGAGCTTCGTGTCTGTCACCGCGGGGGCACCGGCTGCGGCGAGGGCGGTCGGCAGGATGTCGAGTTGAATCACGGGCAGCTCGTAGAGAACGCCAGCCGGCAGCCTCGCTTTCCACTGGACGAAGAACGGCACGCGGATGCCCCCTTCCAGCGTCTGAGCTTTGAAGCCGCGCAGGGCTCCGTTGTTCGAGCCGTTCACGGGTGGACCACCGTTGTCCGAGATGTAGAAGATCAGCGTGTTGGCATCGATCTTGGCGTCCTTTAATTTGGTCAGCACGGCACCAACGGCGTCGTCCTTGGCCGATGTCATCGCGGCGTACGTGCGGCGTTTCTCGTTGGTGATCGAAGCGAAGCGGTCCTGATACTTCGCCGGAGCATGCATCGGCGTGTGGACCGCGTTGAACGTCAGGTAGAGGAAGAACGGCTGCTGCTGATGGCGGTCGATGAACGCGACCGCCTCACGCGCGAAGTCGTCGGTCAGATACGAAACCTTGTCGACCGGCTCGGTGCCGCGCAGCACGGCATCGCGTGCCTGGCCCACTTCAAGGTATGAGTGGGCTCCGCCGAGGAACCCGAAGTACTCATCGAAGCCGCGCTGCAGCGGATGGAACTTCGGGGCCGAGCCGAGGTGCCACTTGCCGACCATCCCGGTCGCGTATCCCGCGGCCTTGAGCCGGTCGGCGAACGTCTTCTCGTTCAGCGTCAGGCCGATGTCGCCCGAGGCGTTGGCTCCACCCGGATTGAACTCGTGGCCGAAGCGCTGCTGGTAGCGCCCCGTCAGCAAGCCGGCCCGCGTCGGACTGCAATACGGTCCCGAAACGTATCCGCTCGTACACCTGACGCCGTTCTTGGCGATCGAATCGATGTTCGGCGTGGGGATGTCCTTCCCACCCTGGATGCCGAGATCACCGTAGCCCTGATCGTCCGCGACGATCACCAGAATGTTCGGCCTTGTGGGCTCGGCCCCGTGAGCGAGCGAGGCGACTCCGAGCAACATCAGACAACCGACTCGAAGCATCGACATGCGGGTGACTCCTGAAAACGGGCGACGATCTGCCGTGGGTGGGAAAGTGGCGTTGCCAAATCGGGACGAGCAATCGAGTCTTTGGGAAGGTGTTTCAAAACCGGTTTCGGTGCGGCGGTGGCTGGGATGGCGTTTCTTCGAAACCCCCGGTTGCGGTTACTTGAGCAACGCGACAAAGCCTGCCTGTTCGAAATGATGATCACCCGTCAGAGCTTCGGTGACGCCGTGTTGTGCCATCACGGCAAACAAGAGGCAATCCGTCAACGACCATTCTTTGTCTGGACGGGCGTTGTAAAGTTGCACCCCGCGATCGAACAACGCCTGCGAACAGGGCACGACGACATCGTCAATCGAGTCGCGCAAATCTTGCAGAATCTGCTCGAACATGCGGCGATTAGGAGTCCGCGCCAGCCCGTCCGCAAGTTCGACAAGCACCCAATCGGTGGTGAGCAGGGGTTCACTTCTCAACCTCGAAAACTCGACTGCTGCGCGGTGCGCACCATCTTTGGGATTGATGATCGCGAGAAAGAAATACGTATCGGCGAACACCGGCGTCATTTTTTGGGAGACCCGTGGATGTAGTGGTCGTGCTGCGCGGCCATGTCGTCCGGTAGATCCGTCGCGCGGCCGATCACGTTTTGAAATCGCTCCGCCAGTGTTTTTCGCGGCGGCGAAATCACGGGCTGAACCTGCACTTCGGTTCCCTCGGGCAACTCCGCGTTCTCGTCCAAGACCACGACGCCGTTTTTGAATTGCCCGCGATAAATCATCTTCTCGTACTCCGGGATGACGACTGCCGAGTCGCGCCGATTCTGCGTTCGCAGCCGATGGAATTGCATCCACGCCGCGACCGTCTCGTATTGAGCTGGACTCAGGTCATGTCCTTGTACGCGTCCCAGGCCAGGTAGCCGACGATCGCGGCGCTGAGCAGGAACAGGATGTCCATGACCAACGAGCCCGCGAACGGGAACTTGGTGGCGATGTCCATGATGGCCAGCAGCGAGACCAAACCGGCTGCGCCGAACGAGGCGAAGATCATGTTCTTTGGAAGATTGGATGCCATCCGCGCTGTTCCTGTGAAAGTCGCCGAGAGGGATTGGGAAGCAAGGGCTGAGATCGATCGATTGCCGTCGCGCGAGAGTATATGCCAGTCCGCCGATCGCTTGCCAGCGGACGTCTCATTCGGCCGGGGGGACGGAAGTGAGTTCCACCAGGTGCCCATCGGGATCGTGAATGAACAACTGCGCGGCTCCGTCGGGACGCAGCTTGGGCGGCGAGACGAACGGGATGCCAAGTGCCGTGATCCGGCGCGCCGCTGCGTGGGCGTCGTCGACCAGGAACGCAAAGTGATGCCCGCGCGAGTTGGCTCCCCCGCCGAGCCCCGCCGGTCCCGAACCTTCAAACTCCAGGATCGTGTGAATCAACGTCGGTCCCGCTTGGAACCACTTCCCGGCAAAGCTGAAATTCGGCCGGGCCACCTCGTCCATGCCAAGCACCTCGACGTAGAACCGCCTCGTCGCGGCGAGATCCTTCACGACGATCGTCACGTGGTCAAGAGATTGCACTCGAATCGGCATGGGATCGCTCATGATTCCAATCGTAGCCTTCAATTCTGTGGCACCGTGATTGACAAACACTGACAAGAGTTCGTGGTAAAGATTCGTTTGTTTCTGGCGAATACGCGAAAAAAAGGCGAATGGCACCCCGAAGTAGATTCGTCGGCAACTTCCATTCAGGGGGCCGACTCCGAAATAAAAAACGTCATCCCCCCGCTTGCCTTCAACCAGCGTGATGAGCGGATGATTCGGATTAGGCCGCATGGTCAGAGAAAACTCTGCCCGTCTCAGTTCTTCCATCGCAGCCTCGAATCCCGCTTGAGGAATTTCGCGTATTTCGCCCCCCATCGAATTTGCTCCACGTCGAAACTAGCCGGCCATCACCGATTCGCCTACCGACCATTGCGCGCCGTCGCGGATCACACGGCGGTAGAGCGTGTCGCGTTCGACGGGGACTCGGCCCGCTTCGGTGATGAGGCGGTTGAGATGGGCGACCGTCAGGCCCTCGGGAG
>JANMLE010001478.1:0-1182 GCA_031372385.1 Planctomycetota bacterium
TGATTGAGTTCCGGTTGCCGGCAGACGCTCCAGTTCGACCGGACCACGCACTTGCCCGGTCGCAGGTGCGCGATCAGGCGATCGATTTGCGAACCGAGTGCGGCGTTGAGTTGCGGCACCGGCTGATGAACCTCCGACACCGACTGACCCAGCTTGTCGGTCAATCGCCAACTCGACGGAAAGCAGACGCAACCGGCGGCGACGGTGAACTGTTCGCCGGAACCCGGAGCCAGCAGGACCAGGTCCGGTTCGAACAGTTCGCCGAGTAACAACAACCGACCGAAGAGGCTGGTCTCCGGCGACCACAACCGGATCGGCGCGTTGCGCAGCATCGGCCACGACGAGACGTGTTCCAACAGTTCCTCGACGATGCAGACTCCGGCGGGCAGGATCGCCGCGTAGCGTGTGGGATCGATCGTCAACCAATGGTGACGCTCCGCCAGGACGGACGCAGCATTGGGTGAGCGGGAAAAGAATTCCTCAGCGGAACCCGGCACGGTCCCGAGTCGGAACCGAAAGTCCTCGTCAATGAACGACTGCGGATCGAGGTGAATCGGTGACATCTCCCCGGAGTACGGCTTTGTCAAAGCGGACCATTCGGGTTGTAGCCACGCTCGCCAGAGCGTGGGGCAGATTGAGAAATGAGCGTGAACTCCCACAGTCTGGCGACCGTGGCTACCCTCGGTTTCAACGTTGACGCAACACTACTTCTTCTCAGCCGCCTTCTCTTCGAACTTCAGCGAGTTCGAGTTGATGCAATACCGCAGTCCGGTGGGGGGCGGGCCGTCGGCGAAGACGTGGCCCAGGTGCGCGTCGCACCGCTTGCAGATCACTTCGACGCGCCGTGAGCCGTCGCTGACGTCTTGCTTCGTCTTGAGAACATTGTCCGCCGCGGGTGACCAATAACTGGGCCAGCCGGTGCCGGAATCGAACTTGGTCTTGGAATCAAACAGCGGCTCATCGCAGCAGACACAGTGATAGACGCCGGTCTTGGCGCTGTTCCAGTACTCGCCGGTGAAGGCCGTCTCGGTCGCCTTCAGCCGGGCGACCTTGTACTGCATCGGCGTCAGTTGCTTGCGCCACTCGGCCGCCGTCTTGACGACCTTGTCCGGCTTCTTCGCCTTGTCGTTCGCGATGTCTTTCGCGGCCTCGTCCAACTTCGTGTCTTTCGCAGCGCCCGGC
>JANMLE010001496.1:0-3387 GCA_031372385.1 Planctomycetota bacterium
CATCAGCAACTATCAGCATCTGCAACAGCAGGGCCAGCCATTCGGACCGGAGCTGATTCTGAAAGGCTCCGTCGAACGCCTGGCGGCGATCCTGATGACGGCGGGAGTCACGGCGCTGGCCATCGTGCCGCTCGTCGTCGCAGGAAACCTGCCCGGCCACGAGATCGAACATCCAATGGCGGTCGTGATCGTGGGAGGACTGCTGTCGTCGACATTTCTGACACTGTTCGTGCTTCCCTCGCTGTACCTGGCTGTGGCCGGAAAGCCCCTCGCGAAGGAACGCGCCCCGACTGTCCCTCCCCCCGCTTCCTCCGAAGGCAGCCCGACATCATGAGGCGGGGTGGCACGGCGAGATGTGCCTGCTTGAGCGACTCAGCACATGAGAGTGTGCCACTGCTTCGGAGTCCGCGGAGAAGCAGTGCTGTCGGGGTGCCACGTTCCATTCGCACTGCTTCTCCGGGGACTCCGACGCAGTGGCACGTCCTGTGTTATGGAATGAGGTCGAGCCCGGCCACCGCGTCCGATCCTCTGTACCGAACGTTCCGTCAGGAGCCGTGTTGCCATGAATGAATCCGTACAGACTCCGCTCCTAACGGTGCTGATCCCGGTCTAAAACGAGATCCGAACGATTGACGAGTTGTTGCGGCAGGTGGCCGCTTCGCCGCTCGGCGGGCAACAGCAGATCGTCGTCGTGGATGGCGGATCGACGGACGGGTCCGTCGCCATTCTCGAACGGTGGCGGGATGAGGGCGGGATCGAATTGTTGCGGCCGGCCGGGATCAAGGGGAAGGGCGGGGCGCTCAAGGCGGGATTGGTGGCGGCGCGGGGGCGGTTCACGATCATTCAGGACGCGGACCTCGAATACGATCCGCAGGACTACGCGCGGTTGCTCGAACCGCTGCTGCGCAGCGAGGCCGATGTGGTCTACGGGTCGCGGTATCTGAGGGACGGCCAATGGGCGAGGGACGCGGGGCAAGGGACGGAAACGGGACGAGCGTCGTGTGACGAGAGTCGAGAACCAGACCAGAGCCGCCGGCCGGGGAACTACTTGACGGCGACGAAGGGGACGGCGATTCGGCGTGAACGCCGCGTACTGGACTTGGGCGTGCGGATGCTCAACGTGGCCGTGCGTGTGCTGTATGGCGGACGGATCACCGACGAGGCGACCTGCTACAAGCTGTTCCCGACCGACGTGCTCCGCGCCATGCAGTTGGACTGCGAGAAGTTCGAGTTTTGTCCCGAGGTGACGGCCAAAGCCTACCGCATGAAGCTGCGTCTGATCGAGTTGCCGATTCACTACGCGCCGCGCAGTGCGGCCGCAGGGAAAAAGCTGCGCTTGACCGATGGCATCCAGGCCTTCACCACGCTCTGGCACTACCGCCGCTGGCGCGCCGAGCGACCGGTGGAATGCACTTGGCGCGCGGGGCTGGTCGTGGGACCGGTTCCGGTTCACACGTAGTCCGGACCGTCTGGTCCGGACCAGCCTGCTTGTCAAAGTGCGCGACATTGATGACGACTCCGCCGTCCGGACCAAGTGGTCTGGACTGCGTTGGCGGCTTCGGTCTTTTCAATCGAGGACTCGTTTCATGCCCATGACCAAGGTGATTCCAATGCGAGTCGATCGGCGGGTCTGGCGATCGATCGGTGGGCAACTCTTGCTCGCCTGCTGCGGGTTGGTGCTGGTCGGCTGTCGCAAGCCGACGGATCGGGATCGGTTTCTCGCCGTGGTGGCCGAAGTGCGCGCGGGGAAGGTGACGGTGATCGATCAGCGGGATTTTCCACAGTTCACCGACAACGATCTGGCCGGACTGGCGGGACTGACTCAGCTTGATGACCTCAACCTCGACAACTGTCCCGTCACCGATGCCGGCCTGGCGCATCTGGCCGAACTGACCTCACTGCGGTCGCTGTCGCTGACGAACACGCGGATCACGGACGACGGCTTGAAGCAACTGGCGGGAATGCACAACCTCGAATTCTTCCGCGCGGATCACGGACGTGGGGCTGCCGCATCTGGCGAAGCACAAGAACCTGCGCGAAGTGTCGTTCTGGCAGAACGACATCACGGACAAGGGACTACCAGTTGCTGCCGTTCGTCGAGGCGACCGCCGTGCAGAGTCTGCCCAAGGATCGTTTGGTTCAGACGCCGCTGGCGCTGTTCGTCTGTCCGTCGCGCCGCCCGGCCGACCCGTCGGACAACCTGCCGACGATCAACCTGCGGAACGCGCCGTGGACGTCCGTTGTGGCCAAGACGGACTACGCCGTCAACGAGGGGGACTTCATCACGAACACGCCCGAGGGTCCGCCCACGCTGCTGGCGGGGGATGATCCGAACTACCCGTGGACCAACGTGTCGCAGGCCACGGGCGTCTGCTTTCTGCGCAGCGAACTCGCCTTGCGCGACATCAGCGACGGGACGTCGAACACCTATCTGGTGGGCGAAAAGTATGTCACGCGCCCCAACTACCGCACGGCAGTCGATGTACACGGGCGTGGACCTCGATATCAACCGCTGGACGTTGGGGCCGCCGCTTCAAGATGGGGTGGTGTCTGCCGAGCGGTACTTCGGCAGCGCTCACTCCGGCGGTTGCCACTTTCTCTTTTGCGACGGCTCGGTCCGCACGATTTCGTATGCGATCGACACCGAGGTTCACCGCCAAACCGGCCATCGCCACGATGGGCTGCCCCGCTGTGTACCCTAAGGACCTTCGAGAATTAACTGTCGCATTGTCGCTGATCGCTCCGCGATCAGAACGTTAGATCGCGGAGCGATCCACGACAATAATTTCTCGAACGGTCCCAAGGGGCTGTGCATTTTCTACTTCCGAGAGTTACTCGGTGTGTCGCGACACGAGCGGTGTCTCCCTGCCGCGGTCCGGTATCACCGCTTCGCCTTCTTATTCGCGCGCCTCTTGATTCGCGCGGACCAAAACGATTTCCGCGCGAATCAAAAGGAGCGCGAATGAGGAGTGCTGTCGAACTGGGGCCCGCAGACGACTGCCGCTTCGCGGCGGGCAGATCTCGGACGTTGTTGCCGCACAGCCCCTAACCGCCAGGGCTTCCGAGGTGGTGTTTTTCCACGTTTGTAGCCGAATTCGCAAGAATTCGGATCATCTGACTGATCGTCCGAATTCTTGCGAATTCGGCTACAGGCTTGGATTCTCGGCATTTCACACCTCGGAAGCCCTGCCCCTAACCGCGGATTACAGTGGCCAGGCGTTGTCGGTGGTTCGAACTTGTCGAAGACGCACTGTCTCCGCACGTTGGGACAAGGCGCACGGATGCGACATTCCACCCCCAACGTGGACTCAGAGGCTATCCGAGAAGGGGTCGGGAGTCTTTTTCATGCCGCACGACGTCGCTCAAGAACGCTCAATTCGAGACTGT
>JANMLE010001556.1:0-3315 GCA_031372385.1 Planctomycetota bacterium
GCGCCGGCCGCCGCCGGGTGGGCGTGGCGCCTGCCGCGCCGCGATCAACCACCGGCTCCAAACCACAGGTGCGGCTGGGCGGGAGCCTCGCCCTCCCGAGTGACTGTTCCTCCTGTCGCGGGGAAGGGGAATGAGTGCGGCGTGGCGGGTTGTCATTGCACGCCCGTGTGCCTGCAGGCTGCCGCCAGTCCAACGCTGAAGAAGGTTTGTCTGCCGGAGTCGATTCAGTTCGAACGGGCGGCAATCCCGCTCGCTGTCGTTCGTGTGTCGCGCCTGACGCAGCTCGATCGCGCCGCGCTGCGGATCGATCATCGGGTGCCCGACGATCTCCTCGTGCTTTGCGAGCGGTGGCTCATCTAATCGCGTCGCTGCGCAGTGCGTTCCCTTCGCGCTGCCTCTGAAAGACGCCGTTTCTCCGGGCATCTCACGTCCGGCGAATGGCCGGCACTCTTTCGCCGGGGAAACGTTCACCAAGAACCGGCGCGCTGACGCCGTCCCACTTCGGGGCTGTGCCATCACAACATCCGAGAGTTGCTCGCCGCGAAGCGACCGTCATCCGTTCGATCCGGTTTGGGCACTGTTGGTACGGTCGTTGGGTTGCGGGAGAACTCCGTAGTCTTGATTGCCTTAGCCGGACGAGTGTGCTGTCAGGCGTGCGCCCCGGTTCGACAACCCTCCTGATTCGCGCTCCTTTTGATTCGCCCGGACCAAACCGATTTCCGCGCGAATCAAAAGGAGCGCGAATGAGAAGGCGAAGCCGTGATACCCGACCCGCGGCAAGGAGACACCGATCGCGTTGCGACACGCCCTGCAACGCTCAGATGTGGACACTGCACAGCCGATTAGAACAACTGCCGCCCGATCCCGTCCGTTTGGATTGGACCGATCGGACGATTGAAGGAACCGATGAACATGGTCACACCGACTGATGCGCGACCGCCCGAGAACACGGACCTCACGAGTGACGAAGGAGGGCTGCGCGCTCCGCCGGGGCTCAGCGCTTGGGGCAGGGCGTGGTGGTGGTTTGACTTTGTGATCCTCGTCAAGCTGGCCCGGCTGCGCTTCATCGCGATTCTGGCCGCGATTGGGATCGTCATCACTCAGTGGGACACGCTGGTCGCCCATTATGAAAAGTGGACGCGGCCGGCGACGACCGCGTCGGCCGTCGCCAGCGACACCGAGTACTTCTGCCCGATGCATCCGACGGTGGTGCGCGATACCGGCAAGGAGAAGTGCCCGATCTGTTTCATGCCGCTTTCGAAACGCAAAAAGGGCGAGCAGTCTGACGAAGCCCTGCCTCCGGGGATTGTGACCCGCGTGCAGTTGTCGCCGTACCGGATCGTGCTGGCGGGTGTGCAGACGTGGGAGATCGCCGACGTCCAACTGACCAAGGAAATCCAGGCGGTCGGTTACATCGAGTTCAACGAGCGGGGACTCAAAAACGTCTCGGCCCGCGTGAAGGGGCGGATTGATGAACTGCTCATCAACGAGACCGGGCAGATGGTGGCCGCGGGCGATCTGCTGGCCTCGCTGTACAGTCCGGATCTGAATGTCACCGTCCAGAACCTGCTGGACGCGAAGCGGCGCAACAACACGGAAGCGGTCGCCAGTTCCCGGTTGCGGTTGGAGTTGTTGGGCGTTGGCGGCGATCAGATCGACGAGATCCTGCAAACGGGCAAGGCGAACAGTCATCTGCGGGTTCGGTCGCCGCTCAGCGGACACGTGATCAAGAAATACGTCCGCGAGGGACAGTACGTCGAAGAGGGAACGCAGCTTTACGACATCGCCGATCTCTCCTCGGTCTGGATCCAGGCGCAGATCTACGAAGACGACATGGTCTTTCTGCCGTTCGATCAGGAGCACAAGCTGGTCGACACGCTGCCGGTCTCGGCGACAACGCGGGCCTTTCCCGGCGAGGAGTTTCGCGGCGCGCTGACATTCATCTATCCGCACGTCGACCAGCAATCGCGCACCGTGACCGTGCGCTTCGAGCTGCCCAACCCCGGCCACAAACTGCGTCCCGGCATGACGACGACGGTCACGCTGCTGGTCCCTCCCGAACGAATTCCCGCGCTGCGCCTGGCCGCTGGTGACGACGAACTTGCTGCGGCGCGACTGAAGGAGGGCCGGGTTCTCGCGCTCCCCGAAACGGCCGTGATCGACACGGGCCGTCAGACCATCGTCTATCGGGAAACGTTGCCGGGAACGTACGAAGGGGTGCTGGTCTCGCTCGGCCCCAAGATGACGGGACCGGACAACGTGACGTTTTATCCGGTGATCAAGGGGCTGGAGGCCGGCGATCACATCGTGACCTCGGGCTCGTTCCTGGTGGATGCCGAAACGCGGCTGAACCCGGCGGCCGGTTCGATCTACTTCGGCGGCAGCAGCGGTTCCAAGTCGGGCGGCGCGACGGTCACGACAGTGCGTCCCACGACCCCCGAAAACGAAGACGCGAAGTTGCAGGCCGCGTTGAAGAAGCTCACACCCCAGGATCGGGCACTCGCCGAGAAACAACGATTCTGCCCCATTCTGGAGAACAGTTTGCTCGGTTCGATGGGCGTCCCGGTCAAAGTCATGGTGGATGGCAAGCCCGTGTTCGTCTGTTGCCCCGCGTGTGAGAAGCCCGCGACGTCCAAACCGCAGGAGACCCTGAAGAAGCTCGAACAGATGAAGCCCGCGCGACCGATTCGCGGCCAGCCCAAGGTGCCGTCGTCGCCCGGCAACAAGAGCGACGACAAGCGACAGGCGGCGCTCGCCAAGCTCAGTGATGCCGACCGGCTGTTGGCCGAACAACAGCGCGAATGCGTCATCCTCCCCAACAGCCTGCTCGGTTCGATGGGTGTCCCCCGCAAAGTGATGATCGACGGACAGCCAGTCTTCGTCTGCTGCGCCGCTTGCGAAAAGGCGGCACTCGCCAAACCCGCGGAATCGCTGAAACGGCTCGCGGAATTGAAGGCACGACCAATGAGCGGAGTGGATGATTCTGTGGAGATGAAGGGATTGGAGCCAAAGGTTCGCGCGGCGTTGTCCAAGCTGAGCGCCGCGGACCGCAAGACGGCCCTCAAGCAGAAACTCTGCCCTGTCATGGACGACAGCCCGCTCGGCTCAATGGGGACGCCGGTCAAGATCATGATCGACGGGCAACCGGTCTTCCTCTGTTGCGAAGGCTGTGAGGACGCAGCTCGCGAGAAGTCCAAGCAGACATTGGAGCGGGTCAAACAGTTGACGAACCCCGCGACAGACACGAAGCCGGCAACCGAAGCCAAGCCAACACCAGACGCCAAGACGGAGCCGACGCCATGATCGAACGACTGA
>JANMLE010001565.1:0-2705 GCA_031372385.1 Planctomycetota bacterium
CACCAGGATCTGGTCGACGACTCCGGAAGTGCTCGCGAACACATCGCGGCGGAGATTCGGCCACAGCTCGCCGTGGCCGGTGACTGTGAACTCCGCCGGCACGACGACCAAGGTGACGATGATGACCGCCAGCACCAGCGCGGCGAGCATGACTCCCGGACGACGGGGCAGCAGTCGTCCGTGTCGCAGTCGCTGCCATGCTCCCAACCACGGCACATCGTGGCGTTCGATCGCGGCGCGCAGCGCCAACGACGATCGCTGCATCAGTGACTCAGCACGGGACTGCACGTCGGCCCAGCCTTCGTGGGGATTGAAGGTCTCGCACACAATCACGGCGTCGGGCAGAGTGCCGGTGCCCGCGGCATTGTCGCGCGGAGCGACCAGCGGGACCGCGCCGAAGCAGGAAGCACCGGACTCACGGCGGTAGCGGTCAACAGCGAGTTGCAGCGCGGGATCGGTGGTGGCATCCACCGGTGACGACGACCAGAACGTGCGACGCTGAACGGCCGTCTGCCGCGCCAGCAGTTCGAGCGATTGAACGCCACCGGACCGGGGGTCGGTCCGCTCCACACCGCTGATCGCTTGGACCCGATACCGACGGCCATGGCGAACGAGGACCGCGATCCGGTCGCACTCGACCACCACACGGCCATCGTTCGCGACCGCCGCGCAGACCGACGCCAGGTCCAGCGACTGACCCAACCGCAACTGATATTGGTCCCACTGCTGCCAACTCAACTTGGCACGTCGAAGTTGTTGCAGTTCCTGTTGCGAGAGAAAATCGGCCGTGATTTCGGCCAGCGCGGCGAAGAATTGAAAGACCGCCGGAGACAGACTGCCACCTGCGGGAAGTCGGTGGATGGTTTCCAGAATCCCCACGGTGGCACCGGCGTGACGCAGTGGACTGAAGACCCGCGACCCGCCGACCGGGTCGTCGCCAGTTCCCAACGAATCGTGAATGATCCGGGGTTGGGTGTCGGCGGCGACTTCGTTGAGCAGTTCCTGCCGCTCGGCGACGCGATCGGCATTCGCGCTGTCAGTGGTTGGCATTTCGCCCGCCGGATCCCAGCGTCCTTCGAGCGTCGCGCGCCACAGAACCACATGACTGGCTCCGCCGGGATGCATTGCCCTTCGCAAGACTTCCGCGAAGAACCGTCCGGGCTCGACGTCACCGCGTGCGATTTCCGCCAAGTCGTCAATGCTGCGTTCCATTTGCAGACGCAGAGCATCGCCGGAGGGGTTCGGTGCGGTCGAGGAAGTTGGACGAAGAGACATGCGACGCCGTCGATTTTGGGATGCCGAATGGGGACACGATCGGGCAGGAGTATATCCACAGCGCATCGACATTCGCACCGGATTTCTGCGGCAATTTCCGGTCTTCAGACGATCCAAGCCCACGCTTGGCAGCAGGTTGCGACCGGCCGAGAGCCGCCGCTCGTCCTCAGATCACACCGGGCAACCCCGGCTGTTTGGGATGTTGGCAGATACCACAGCCAATTCCGATGCGGTCGACTTTTCCGAAAACAACGGTTTTGACGCGAAATCCAGTTTTGACGGTCCGGCAAACTGCCGATCACTACCGATGAGACACCGGGCGGTCTGCGCGGCGGAACGATCTCCGTACAGCGACCGGTGTCTTCAGCGGGTCACGGCGAGCTTGGCGGGAATTCATCCCGCGTCGGCCTCGGGTCGACAGCAGTCGGAGAAATAGTGGCGATGCGACGAACCGCAGCGGTCCTGGGAATTTGCGCGATGACCACATTGGTCATCAGCGGATGCCTGCGCCATGCGAACACGCCGCCCACCGCGATCCCCGGTGTGGATGCCGGGCACTATCAGCAACTTGCCAAGCAGATCGAGATCCCCGACTACCCCACCCCGTCGGACGATTTGATTGGAGCGACTCCGGCACCGACATCGCTGCTCACTCTCGAAGAGCACGACTATCTCGAACTGAGTCTCGAAGAGACGATTCATCTGGCACTGGCGAGCTCACCCGTTCTCCGCGATCTCGGGGGAACATTGCTCAGGACGCCCGACGCTGCCAAGAGCCGGTTCGATCCGTCGGTGATCGAGACCGATCCGCGGACCGGCATTGAATCCGCGTTGAGCGCCTTCGACGCGGCCTTCACGACAAACGTGAATTACGAGAACAATGACCGTGCGTTGAACAACGTCTTCTTCGGTGGGGGAACCCGCCTGCTCAAACAGAACTTTGGAACGTCGCAAACGCAGCTCAGCAAGACAGCCGCCACGGGCACGCAGTACGCCGTCAAGAACTACACGCAGTACGACCGGAACAACGCGCCCGGCAACAAGTTCCCCAGCGCGTGGACCACATGGGTTGACGTGGAGGCCAAGCACCCGCTGCTGCAGGGGAGTGGCGTCGAGTTCAATCGTCTCGCCGGCCCCGGAGCACAACCGGGAGCCATCAATGGTGTGGTCATCGCCCGGATCAACACGGATGTCGCCTTGGCGGAGTTCGAAGTCGGCGTGCGGAATTTTGTCAGCGACGTCGAGAACGCCTATTGGGACTTGTACTTCGCCTATCGCGACGTGGCCGCCAAGGTGCGGGCGCGTGACGCGACGCTCAAGACTTGGCGACGGATTCATGCGCTGAACGAACAGGGCAAGAGTGGCGGTGAAGCCCAGAAGGAAGCCCAGGCGCGCGAGCAATACTTCCGCTTCGAGGAAGAGGCGCAGAA
>JANMLE010001573.1:0-4822 GCA_031372385.1 Planctomycetota bacterium
GACTTGATTGGCCGGGAATCGCTACAAGTGCCGATGAACGATTAGGATGTGCCATCGAGTTTTGGCATGGGAAGTGGCAACGCAACATCTCTACGGTATGGGTTGAAACAATGTCTGCTGTGATGGATTCGCGCACCTCTGAGAATGTTGTTCTCACGAGCGCCGCACTTGATCTGATGAATTGCTTCCAAGACGGATGCGACGATCTCGTTGCGCAAATGGCCGAAGATTTTGCTCGGAAACGCTACGCTACGGCGGGCAAGACGTCGGAATTCATCGAGATTGAAGCCCAAGACGTCCGCTCTGCTGGAGCGGAGTTGCTTCGTTTCATCCGTCAGCAGTTGGCCATTTCCGGTTCTCCGTCGTCAGCGGCAGAAGTCGCTCTTCGAGAGATGGATGAGTGCCTTGCGTGCAAACAGCACTGAGGCCACCCGAGATGCCAGAACCCAAATGGGCCAAAGTAGCAAACACCGCAGTGAAGAACTTCGCGATAGACTACCGAGAGAGTCTTGAGGAAGTTGCTGAAGGGTTGGCCCGGCGGGAGCATTCCGAATTCGTCTTGGAAAGGCATGTTCGTGAGGCGGACCGCGTTTTGGAGTTGAGCGGTAAAGTACGCAAGCGATGGTATGCGAGGCACGAAACGGAGTTGGCATTCGGTGGCGCTTTGCTTGGAGCGTGTCCCTCCGTGCCAGATTTTCTCTCTGGTTTTGCCCCTGATGATTCGCCGTGGAAGCGGGCCATCGTCTGTGCCACGATGCTCTTGATGATTGGTGCCGGTCTTTTTCTGATCGTTCACGGCTGGCTTCGCGCCTTTGGTGTCTTGTCTGCGGCTACCGATTCCCCACCGCGCCCTGCCCGCCCAACAGCCCCGCCGCAGTAGCAGTCGGCTCTCGCCTGCCAACTGTCAGTCGATTTCAGCACCGTCGACGATGCTTCTCCCTCGACGCCCTTTGCGATCCTCGTTACGCCGATCATCGAACCACGCACGGCCCTTGGACAAGTACGTCTTGAACGTCTCGAATGAAGGTGGCACTTCGTACCCAGCAAGTTCGGCCGCGTTTTTTGTGTCTCGGTCCGCAGGATCGAATCCGTATTCTTTCCAGTAGTCCCAAACTTCTTCGGCTGCGAGTCTCCGACCAAGTTTTCCCTCCACATAACTCGACGCATAGTAGGCAAGCTTCCAGCCACGTTGCGGCTCCTTTGTTTGCTCGCCGTTTGCATCGCCTCGCCCGCCCCCGGCCCCGTCGCCACTCTTCAACGTCTCCGCTTGCGTCTCGACTGACTTCGCCTCACTCGGCGGCTCGACTGGCGCATCAACGAAGAATTGCATTGGAAGGTCATTATTGAAAACAAATGGCCACTGCGGGAAGTCCTCAACACTCGCCCGCTCTTTCATGAGTTCGGCGAGGCGGTCAACCGAGTAATCCAACGCCCCGCTCACAAACCGCCAAGCCCAATTGGTGTCACTGTCGGCGGTCGCTCGCACCATCGCGTCAATTCGTTCGCCGAATCCCGCATCCCGCGCCAGCTTCGTGAAGTCTTGCAGCGCCGAAGCGAACTGGAGCCATCTGTCTGGACACCCGCTGGTGTGATAGATCCTTTCCCATGCTTCCGCCACGGGCCGCCGTCGCTCGAATTCCGCAGTCCGAGCGGCGGCTTCAGCATGCCTCCTCGCAACCCGTGCCCGCTCGTCGTCGGTGACTTCCAAATCTCCACCCGGCGGCTTGTCCATTCGCAGTTGCTCGGCCGGCTTCGGCGGTTTGCCGTTCGCTTCGGCGTTTGCGTCACCAACGGGGAACGCGAATCCGTCGATCAGCAATTCCAGTTGCCGCTCGGCTTCGTGGATGTCGGCGGGCTTGTCGTTGAACTCGGTCGGAAGCGTGATGCCCCAAGCCCGCATCGCCCGCCGACTGTTCCGTAGTTCGCAGCGGATGTCGTCCAACATCGCGTCGTCCGTAGTCCGGTCCGACAGGTGTTCTCGCAATATGCCCAACACAAAGTGCAGATACTCGGTCAGTTCGCCGACATTTCGGATCGGCTTCGCCGGGAAATTGTACTCGGCATCCGGTTCCCACCCGATTGGCAATTCGCCGTTCCTGAATGCCTCGTCCTGCAATTGCCGACAACACGGAGAGAGCACCATCACCATTTTCGCGGCTTCGGCCTTTCGCCCCACGGAAGACGACTGACAACTTGGATCGCGAATGCCTTCAGACAATGTGAGTCCCCGTTCCCTGAATCCAACCAAGAGTCGATCTGTGATTGTGTCGAAATCCTTCTGATAGGCTTCAACTTCCGCTCGCTCGTATGCTGCCTCACGGTCCAATGCGCCTGTTTCCATACGGTCCAATGCGTCGTCGAGTTTGGCATAGTCCACTTCCGTGATTGGCGGACATGCTGCGGCACGCCATGTCCATTCGTTCACCTGATGAAGCAGCCCCAAACAATGCGGCTTCGGCGCGTCGTCCGTGGACATGGCAGAGACTCCTGAATCTTGAGACTCGGGCCAGCCCGAGCGGCGAGCGGAATCAGGTACGCTGCAACCCGCTCGGGCTTGGTGAATCAACCGGCGTAGCTACTCTCACAGTCGAACCCGATGAAGCGACATCATCCGCCGGCGCGTTCCCGAGTCAATCCGAATTCCGCTCGGCATCGACTGGAGCGCAGCACAAGCGAAAGTGAGAAGTCGCTGCCAGTTGCCAACGATTCCGCCGCTCCTGTACGCTCATCTCGGAACGCGGTTCCCGTAACCTCGAAGTCGGTTCGTTGTTACCAGAGGCGTTCATCTGGGAAAGATCGGGTTCACGGAAACTGGAGGCAATCATGTTGCGGTTGAAACTGCTGGTGTCTTTGCTGTTGTTGTCTTCGGGTTGTTCAGGTCCTGCTGCTGCCCCTATCGTTCCAGTTGCGTCTGCGGACGAGTTCCCCGAGGTCGTGGATATGCTCGGCGGAACCGTTAATTACGGGATGTATCGGCCTGGCACTGCTGTCACTGAGGTAGATTTGGCAAAGACTAAGGTGACGGACGCGGAACTGAGGGAACTGGCTGGACTCAAGAACCTCACCCACCTCGACCTATCCAACACGCAGGTGACGGACGCGGGAATGAAGGAACTGGCGGGGCTCAAGAACCTCACGAACCTCAGCCTGAACTTCACGAAGGTTACGGGTGCCGGGATGAAAGAACTGCCCGGACTCACGAACCTCAACCTCGCCGACACGCCGGCGACGGACGCGGGAATGAAGGAACTGGCGGGGCTCAAGAACCTCACGAACCTCCGCCTGAACTTCACGCAGGTTACGGATGCCGGGATGAAAGAACTGGCTGGACTCAAGAACCTCACCCACCTCAACCTCGCCGACACGCAGGTGACGGACGCGGGAATGAAGGAACTGGCCGGACTCAAGAACCTTACCACCCTCGACCTATCCAAGACGCAGGTGACGGACGCGGGAATGAAGGAACTGGCGGCTCTCCCGAATCTGACCTTCCTAGACTTGAGCTGGAACAGCCAGTTGACGGACGCGGCGTTGACGGAATTGGCCGGTCTCAAGAACCTCACAGAACTCAGCCTGTCCAGAACGCAGGTGACGGATGCGGGGGTGAAGAAACTAGCTAGAAGACTCACGAAACTGACGAAACTCGATCTGAGCAGCACAAAGGTGACGAATGCAGGGCTGGAGGAAATGAAGCGGGCGTTTCTGTATTGCAAGTTCATCAAGTGACGCGAAGTGCATTCGCTGGCGTGCGTCATAGTTGGAGGAGAGATGGCATTTGGTCCACCGAACCGAGAACACCCGGTCAAGTTCTTGCGCAGCTTGTGGTATGGTTTGAGACGAACACCTCCAAGCACGTCGAGCCTTCGGTTCTACACGCCCCACGGCTTCGGCGTTTGGAGCGAGTTCAAACCGAGTTGGTCCCAAACGCGATGGAACATCGCCCGCGCATCCTTTTCGATTCGCTGGGCAGGGTGAACGTGAACAACACCGCTCGCCTTGTTCGTCGTCGTCAATCCTTCGCGGTCGAGGATCGCAGCCGCTTGGTCCGCCCGGTCGAGAGACTTCAACCCCGAATGCAACGCCTCAAGTCGCCCGGCGGGACATCCCGCAAACGCCACCGCTCGCCAAATCGTCTGTGATCGCTCGCTAAGGTCCGCTGGCGGTTCCGTGATGGTCTTGTCGCGATTCGTGTCCGTGGCCATGTCGTCGATCCTTCAAAAAACAATTTGTTGAGTGGAATTCTTTTTCTTGCCGAAAAAATGTACGCGATGAACTGGTCGGTTTTGGAAACGTGTCTCCAAACAATTTGACCCCGCCCTCCCGTCTGGTCATCCCGCCCCGCCGCAGCCCTTCAACAGCCGTCGCACCGCTTCGGCCCGTTCCTCATCCGACAGCGGCAGCATGGCGAGCATCTTGAGCGCGGCGGCGAAGTCCGTCTCGACCGGTTCGGGCTTCACTTCGGCGGGCGTCTCGACACCCCCAACCGCAGCGGCATCCGCCCCCCGTTTCCGTCGTTTTTCCGGTTCGCTGGTACAAGCGGTGGTACAAGCGCCAGAATCCTTCGCCGCAATGTCTGACAGGTTCCCACTTGGAACCCTAGATTCCTGCGTTCGCAATGCAGAGGTCGAGGGTTCAACTCCCTTCCGCTCCACTTTGTTTCGAAATGAGCCCTTCGGCGAGTACGTCGAAGGGCTTTCTTATTGTCGGGACGAGAGTTGTGTCTTCGAGGCGGGAGTTCAACAGGACGATTTCCAGAATTCGCCGCTTCGCGGCGTAGTCGGCGGCAAGCCATTGCTGCCGCAGGGTTTGACCGAGTTCAAAA
>JANMLE010001582.1:0-3416 GCA_031372385.1 Planctomycetota bacterium
CCACCCCCCGTTTTTTGGTGGGCCCTCCTTGGCAAACCACCCCCTCCCCGCCCCCAAAAATCCGCACCATTCCTCTGCCCTCGCGCCGCCATCCGCGGGGCGGGGGGGGCGCCCCGGCCCCCCCTTCGCCGGGCCCCCCCCCCGACGGGACGAATCAGATCACACGGCCGATTGTTTGTCCTTGTGTCCCACAGTAGCATCGGGCCACTCAACTTCGCGGCAGCGTCAATCTCTTCGCCATCCACCGGACGGTTCGGGCAACCATGTGGCAGCATTTCGAGATCCTGGGGACGGGCAGTCATCTGCCGGGGACCGGGGTGAGCGCGGGCGACATCGAGCGCCGGGCGCAGCTTGCCGCGGGATGGATCGACGAACACACGCAGGTCGCCAACCGCCACGAGTGCGTCGCGCCCGAGTCTCTGACCAGCATGGCCCGGCAGGCCATCCTCCAGGCAATGGATGATGCCCGGCTCGCATGGCCTGATATCGACCTGCTGATCGACTGCAGCACGTCGCGGCATCAGCCGATTCCGTGCAACGCGGCGATTCTGCAATCGTTGTTTCTGCCCGACGCCGACGGGATACCCGGCATGGATGTCCACGGCACGTGCCTCGGTTTTCTGCTCGGCTTGAATGTCGCCAACGCACTCTTCGCCTCGGGGAATTGCCGGAGAATCCTGCTCGTCGCGTCCGAGGCGACACTCGCCGCGGCGAACTGGTCCGAACCCGAAAGCGCGTCGCTCTTGGGTGACGGTGCCGCCGCGGTGATCGTGGGACAACGGTCCCCGTTGCCAACGTACTTCTTCCGGCACGAGACCTATTCCGAGCACATCGACGAATGCCAGGTCCGCGGCGGCGGGCATCGTCTCCCCGCGTTCGACTACACACCCGAGCGCGACGCGAGTTATCGGTTTCACATGGAGGGACCGCGGCTGTTCAAGACGGCGCTGCAGCGACTGCCGCCGCTTGTCGAGCGGTTGCTGATCGACAGCCAACAGCCGCGCGAGCACGTCTTGTTCGTCCCCCATCAGGCATCCCCCAGCGCCGTGGAAGCCGTGCGCCGCCGACTAAAGATCGTGCCGGAACGATTCATCAACCGGGCGGCGACCACGGGCAACATCGCCTCCGCCAGCATTCCCATCCTCCTCGATCAACTGCGGCGCGAGCGGACTCTTCCCCGCGGAGAACCGGTGTTGCTGCTCGGGACTTCGGCGGGGTACTCGCAGGCGGGGATGCTCTTCACATCATGACCCGGCACCTGTCGACAATTCGCTTCCTGCACTCGGGGTGGTGCTCGCAGTTCGCCCGACTGGCCGGCGCACCCTCATGGACGTGGACCCGTTTCTATGCGGTGTTCGTCTACTTCAAGCATCCGGTGCATGGCGGCTGTTTGATCGACACCGCGTACAGCGACGAGTTCTTCCGCGCGACGCGCTGGCTGCCTCAGCGGCTGTATCGTTGGTTGACACCGGTCTGCTTGGACGAACAGCGCAACGCGCGAGATCGCTTGATCGCGTCCGGCATCGACCCGGACTCCGTGCGACAGATCTTCGTGTCGCACTTCCACGCCGATCACATCGCGGGTTTGAAGTGCTTTCCCAACGGGCAGTTCATTTATCGCCGCGACGCCTTCGATCGCCTGCAACGGCAGTCCGTGTTCGCTCAGGTGCGACACGGGTTTCTCCGCGAACTGATCCCGTCCGACTTCACCCAACGCGGCCGTCCTTTCGACGAGACCGAGTTCTCCGCGGGCGAAGGCGACTGGCAGGGGTTTCAGGTCTGTGACTATTGGGGCGACGGCAGTCTGTTGCTCGTGGATCTTCCCGGACATGCCGATGGACACTATGGCTTCGTGCTCCAGTCCGAAGACAAGAGACTCTTCTACATCGTGGATGCCTGCTGGCATGTGCAGGTGCTGCTGGACAAGTCACCGCTGCCGTGGATCAGCCGGCGCATCCAGCACGACGCGCCGGCCTACTTCGCCACGCAGGAGAAACTGCGGCAGTTGACCGAGCGCACCGGCATCGAACTCATCGCCTGCCACTGCCCGAGAACCTTGCATCATGGCTCGTGAACGACCAATGGAATTTTGAAGCTGGTCAGGATGTAGGGTGGGACCAGCGGCGCTTCGCCGCGCCGGCCCACCAGCAATTCTCGAAGTGATCCTGATGGTGGGCCGGCGCTCGAAGCGAGCTGGTCCAACCCTACGTTGAAAAAGGCGATGGACCTGATGTCTCGTGACCTGACCATCGACTTCGTGACGCCGCCGTTTGCGGGGCATCTGTACCCGGCCCTCGATCTGGCGCGTCGGCTGCGGGAACGGGGTGTCACGGGAATTCGCATCGTCACGACCGCCGGGGGTCGTCAGCCAATCGAATCCGCCGGGTTCCCGTTCGTGGAGATTCTGCACGGACACGATCAGGCGGTCTGGTCGATCGCGAACACGCGGATTCAAGTCGGCTCGAACCCGCTGCAGATGTGGCGGCAGGTCCGGAAGAACCTGGCCCTGATGAGCGACCTGCAACAACAACTGCGGGAGACCTGGCAGACGTCTCCGCCGGATCTCGTGATCGCCGACTTCGTGGGTCCCGTCGCGGGGTTGACGGCGCAGGCGCTGGGCATCCGCTGGTGGACCGGCATGCCCAGTCCCTGTGTGCTGGAGACCAGTGATGGCACGCCCGGCTATCTGGGCGGCTGGATGCCGCGCGAGGACTTCGTCGGCCGGGTGCGCGATTGGGTCGGACGGAATGCCGTGCGGACCTTCAAGAAGACGTCGGCCTGGCTGTTTTCACGGCAGTTGAAGTCGCTGTCGATCCCCCGCCTGTATCGACCCGACGGCACCGAAGTGGTCTATTCCCCCGAACGGATCATGGCGTACGGGATGCGCGAGTTTGAGTTTGAGCGGACCTGGCCGCCGTCGGTCCACTTCATCGGCCCGCTGATCGTCGCCCCGACACTGCCCGGTCCGGAACTGAAATGGGACCACGGCAAGCGGACGGTGCTCGTCACGCTGGGAACACACCTCCCGTGGGCGAAATCACGGGCCATCGATCTGATGCAGGAAGTGGCCCGCCTGATGCCCGACACGGTCTTCCACTTCTCGCGCGGCCGCATGGGCACGGGTGACGCCGAGATCCGCGGCAACCTGCACCTGTACGACTTCGTCCCGTACAACACAGCGATGCAGCGCTACGCCGCCGCCATCATCCACGGCGGCACCGGAGTCCTGTACACCTGCCTCCAGCACGGAGTCCCGATGCTGGTCTGGCCCCACGACTACGACCAGTTCGACCACGCGGCGAGGATCGTCCACCACAAGCTCGGCTTGCGGCTGACTCCGTCGCCAAAGCAGATCACCAGCGATCTGCAAACCCTGATGTCGCTTCAGTCAACTCGAACATCGCTGCAACGCGTCC
>JANMLE010001608.1:0-1932 GCA_031372385.1 Planctomycetota bacterium
GCTTGACAAACTCACGTGTTGACAGGAATCGCTAGGTCTGGCGACTACCGTTGTCCCGTCGCCCCGCCGACGGGACGTCCGGGCGGCGGAGCGACCGGACTACAGTAGCGACGCCCCGAATCGTACGCCTGAAGCACCCACTAGCCCAACTCCGCCAAGACCAGTGCGCCCATCTCGGTGGTTCCGACGCTCGGACCGCCGGCTGCGAGGTCTGCGGTGCGATGGCCTTTCGCCAGGACTCGATCGACCGCCTGTTCGATGCAGGTGGCTTCGGCGTCCAGTTTCAATGAGTGACGCAGCAGCATTGCCGCGGCGAGGATCGTTGCCAGTGGATTGGCGATCCCCTTGCCGGCAATGTCCGGGGCAGACCCGTGAATCGGTTCGTACAGGCCGGGACCGGACGAGCCGATCGAGGCGGACGGCAGCATTCCCAACGAGCCGGGGAGTTGCGATCCCTCGTCGGTCAGGATGTCGCCGAACATGTTCTCGGTGACCACCACATCGAAACTCTTGGGCTTGGCGACCAGGTACATCGCCATCGCGTCGACCAGCACGTTGTCGTACTGGACGTCGGGGAACTCGTCTTTCATCACCCGTTCGAACACGCGCCGCCAGAGGCGTGAGACTTCCAGCACGTTCGCCTTGTCGACCGACGTCACCCGCTTCTTGCGTCCGCGCGCGGCCTGACCGGCCAGTCGCACGATCCGTTCGATTTCGTGGGTGCTGTAGATCATGGTGTTGTAAGCGGTCTCGCCGCCGTCCGGGTTGGTCTCCTTCCCCGACTTGCCGAAGTACAGCCCACCGGTCAATTCGCGGAAGAAGAGGATGTCGGTGCCGACGACGATCTCCGGCTTCAGCGGTGATGAACTGACCAGATGCGGCGACACGAAGATCGGGCGCAGGTTGGCGAAAAGCCCCAGTTCCTTGCGGATCTTCAGCAGGCCGACTTCGGGGCGCGTCTTCGCGTTGGGATCGTCCCACTTCGGCCCGCCGACCGCTCCCAGCAGGATCGCGTCCGACGCGCGGCAGGCGTTGAGCGTTTGTTCGGGGAGCGGATCGCCGAATTCGTCGATGGCACAGCCGCCGATCGGATGGCTCGTGAATTGAAACGAATGCCCGAACTTCTGCGCGACGGCCTTCAAGACCCGCTCACCCTGAGCCACCACTTCGGGACCGATCCCGTCGCCGGGAAGAAGAACAATCTTAGCTTGCACCGAAAGCACCCTTTTTCAAAGTTGGAGCGGACAGACTGGTCCGCCACTTTAAGGGACAACGCGAACCGGAGGCAAGTTGGACGCTCTTCCGATCGTGGGGCAGTTTGAAAACGGCACTCGTGTGGCACGCCCTGAGTCTTCGAAGGGCGTGGGAATTACGCTGTGCCTCGATCCACGCCCTTCGAAGACTCAGGGCGTGCCACTCAAACTGACCCACTACCGCGTTTCCAATCGTCGGACCAACTGTAGTCCGGTCGCTCCGCCGACCGGACGTCCCGTCGGCGGAGCGACGGGACTACGGTAGTCTGTCGCCGTCTCGACACCCGAACGGAATGTTGACGCAGCACCGGCCGCTTCTGTTGGCGGTGGGACACTGATATCATCGCGGCGGGTTATGAATCTTGAGGGACACGACCTCGAAGGAGGCTGCGATCATGGGATGGATCTGGGGGATTGGGATCGGCGTGGCGGTGTTGCTGGCAGTGGCTTCGACGGCGATTCCCCTGGCGAAACGCTGGCGAAAACGCGAAGCACAGCGGGCGGTCCGCCAGTTCCGGCAGACGCGCGAACGGCTCGAAGCGAAGTTCATCGATCTGGCTCAAGCCCTCGGCAAGCCGCGCGGTTTGAGGTGGATGGATTGCGACTGGTTGAGCGCGGTGACGTTTGCCCGCGATCGACAAACCGGCCTGATCACCGCCTTCGCCGGGATCAACATCCG
>JANMLE010001626.1:0-2501 GCA_031372385.1 Planctomycetota bacterium
GGCGTCAGCCCCTGGACACTGCTTCGAAGAGTCCGGGGGCTGACGCCGCCCGGCTCACCTTTGTGCTTTTGAGTAACCCTGTTCTGGTTCACCAACGAGATCCGGCGGCGTTGAAACCTCCGCCACGTCCGCGGGGTAAACCCCGACAGCACCGACCCGTTCACGCCGTATTGCCTGGAGACGCCCGCATGAGACTTCGACTGTTTTCAATCCTCGTTTTGGCCACGTTCGGCGGACTCGCAGTGCAGGGACGCTGCTTCGGGGCCGATGCGGCGGCGGACGGTGCTTCGCTGGTCCGGCATCTGCCGCCCGGAGCCTTGGGGACGGTGGAAGTCACCGGCTTGGCGCCGATCATCGACCGGATTGAAAAGTCGGCGGCCCTGAAGGCGTATCTCGACAGCCCGCTGTACGACGACGCGCTGAAGACCGATCCTGCCCGCAAGGCGCTGGCCGGGAAGGCGATTGCCGAAGCCCAGTTGGGAATGAGTCTCTGGTCGTTCGCCAAGACGTACTTCGGCGACCGCATCGTGCTCGGCGTCTACCCGCCATCGGACGGTCGGCAGCCGGATGGCGTACTGATCGTTCAAGTGAAAGAATCGACCGACCTGACCAAGCTGCTCGAAAAGCTCACGCCGTTGATTTCGCTGACGGGCGATCAGGTTGCAATTACCGATCACGAGGGGGGTGGCAAGTCGCTCACGTTCAAAGATGGCAACCGGGCGGTGCTGAAGGGTCGCTGGTTGGTCGCGAGCAAGAGTGGCAACCTACTCTCGCAAACGCTGGTAAATCTCGCGTCCGGCACGAACAGCGGCCTGGAATCGGAAGCGGCGTGGAAGACGATGTCGCAACAGATGGGACCGCGGCACACGATTCAACTCTGCGTCAATCTCACCAAGATTGGTGAACTGCAGGGGAAGCGAGTCGTCCCGGAAAAGCTCGACAATCCGGTGGTCTCGCTGCTGTACGGCGGACTGATCGAGTTGGCGGCGCGCAGTCCGTACCTCGGAGTGACACTCGATGTGCGCGAGAACGGGTTCTCGTTGCAGTCGTCCGTCGCCGGCAAGGTCTCCGATCTGGACGACGCGCATCGGGCGCTCGTCTTGGATTCCGCGCAACCGCTGGTTCCACTGATCCCCGGTGTTACCGATCGGCTCAGTGTGTTCTCGTTCTCGCGCAACTTCGTGAAGTGGTACAAGGCCCGCGAGCAGTTGCTCGAAGCGAAGTTGCAGCCGGAGTTCGACAAGTTCGAAACCGGGCTGGCGACGTTCCTGCCCGGCAAGGACTTCGCCGAAGATGTGCTGCCGCTGCTGACGGGTCGGATCGCGCTGGTCTCGGCACCGCAGGACTACACGTATCTCGACGGCAAGCCGGGCGTCCAGCTTCCGGCGGTCGGGCTGGTGATCGAACTGGCCAAGCCGCGCGAAGGCTCCGACGTGCTGAATCTGGTCGCGCAGACGATCCTGACCATCACAAACTTGGAAGCGTCGAAGCAAAAACGTCAACCGTGGGTGCAGTCGTCGGAGAGCTACAAGGACGTGCAGATCAACTTCGCCCGGTATCTCGAACGACCCAAGGGGGATCAACTGGCGACGTCGTACAACTTCCAACCTGCATCGGCGCTGGTGGGGAATCGGTTCGTGATGTCGTCGAGCCTGGGTCTGTGCCACCAGTTGATCGACGCGCTGACCAGCAAGGAACCGCAAGAGGCAACGGCGGTTGGTTCGCGGACGGGGATTCCCAACTTCGTTCAAGAGATCTCGCCATCGGTCGCGGCGGGATTGCTCGAAGCCAATGCCGCGGTGATTCACGCCAAGAACATCCAGAACGGCAAGACCGCCGAACAATCGGCCCGCGAGTTGGACGGCCTCTGCAAGCTGCTCCGGCAACTGACCGCCATCCGGTTTGACATGGTTCAATACCCCGACCACATGCAGCTTGAGTTGCATGGGGGATGGAAGTAAGGCAGCCCGCAGGAGATCAACTGCCCACAACGTAGGACGGATTTCCAATCCGTCCGAGATTGACGGACGGATTGGAAATCCGTCCTACGGGGAGTGCAATCCCGGCGAGCTGCCCAAGTCCCACGAAACTGCGACGGATTCGAACATGCCCAACGTTGCACCACCCGATGGATTGATGGCCCCGCTCGACACGTCGCGCGACGGTGCGTGGACCGTGCGCGACGCGGCGCACCTGCTCGGGCGCGCGCAGATTGGCTACTCGCCGAGCGAACTCGATCGGGCCACGAACGGGGGGTTGGCCGACACGATCGAACGCCTGCTGGCACCACAGCGCGAGTCGGCGGAGTTTCAACAGGCCGAGACCGCACTCCGCAAAACGGCGCTGGCCACCGGTGAGATCGCCGACCTGAAGATCTGGTGGTTGTACCGGATGTGGTCGTCGGCCAATCCACTGGCCGAGAAGCTGGCGCTCTTCTGGCACAATCACTTCGCCACGTCGAATGACAAGGTGCGATCCGTCGCGCAGATGCTGGCGCAGAA
>JANMLE010001638.1:0-5821 GCA_031372385.1 Planctomycetota bacterium
ACCCCGACGGTGCCGAAGCCATCCTCCAAGTCCGGGCCGCCGCCCTCAGCGAAGACAACCGCCTGGTCCGGCCACGCCTTCACCCGACGACCCAAACCCGCCAATCAACCACGAAAGAAAATCAAAAGCTGACATGCACCCCCCTCGAATTGTTCACTCTCATCCCACCGTGGCACATGCCCTCGCGCGTGCGTCCCCCCGCTCCGCGCCGACCACGAGAAAAACCCGCCCGGCAGTGCCATTCACTCCCGACCCCTTTCTCGGATAGCCTCTCGCAACGCCCGGAATGCGGGTGTTCATGTCGTCGCGATTGGCGGGACGTTTCAGAAATCA
Organism: Planctomycetota bacterium; assembly: GCA_031372385.1. Lineage (GTDB taxonomy): Bacteria > Planctomycetota > Planctomycetia > Planctomycetales > Planctomycetaceae > Schlesneria. The sequence continues at coordinate 334 of JANMLE010001638.1, forward strand.
CCTGAAAAGCGAATGATCGCGGTCTGGCCGGGATGATAGTCGCCGATGCCCGAGGCATATTCGACGGCGCGGCCAAAGACCAGGCCGGCCTCGATCCGGCTCGCGTGGCGTTTCTGGCCGCGTTGTTCCCAGCCAAATAGCAACCGGAAGTCGCGCAGCGTGACGATGTCGTGAACCGCTCCGGGGCGCTGGATCGAGTAGGAGTTTCCCCCCAATTCCCCGGCAACGTAGGCCCAGGTCGAGTCGTCGCCGCTTTCCGTCAAACGCCACGCCGCCTTCGGACGGGGAAACACCAGATCAAACTGCTTGGCTCCATCCAGCGGCTTGTAGATCAGTCCCGCGACGGGGATTAAGCGGATGTCCTCGCGATCCAGGTCGGTCACGCCCAGCACCAGCTTCAACTCGTCATTCAGCGTAAACGTGTTCACCGCCTGCCACGGCAAGCGGAAGAGCTGGTAACTCTTGTTGGCGAAGTCGGTGTTCCAACTGGGGGTGATGACCATGTCGAAGGCCCAGTTCTCGCTGAGCTTCCCGCCGAGGCCGATGTCGATCGTGATGCTGAACAGGTACGGCGGCAGGTCGGTGGTGTCGGGGCCGGTCAGCCAGAGCATGGTGAAGCCGGCCTCGGTGCGAGAACTGACTCGATCCGAAAACGTGTAGTCGTAGACCGCCAGATCGCGGTCGACCCATTCCAACATGCCGAGTTGGTTTCCCGTCCCCGCGATCCACGCGAAGGACTCTCGTTCGTTCGCCTGGTCCTTCACTTCCTTTTTGGGAGCCTTCTCAGCCTCCTTCGCCGCGCCGTCGATCAGCACGGGATCACCATTGAGCGACTCGGCCGAAATCCCCGGAACTGGTGGTGGCGGTTCAAGGGGAGGCAGCAGATCTTCCGCGGCGACTTCCGGCTCCGCATGCGAACCTGTGCCGACGTATGCGATTCCCGCGTCGTCATCCACCAGCCGGACAACCTCGCGCGAGGAATCGACAGTCGTGCGCAGTGAGAAAGTCTTTCGCGTCGATGCGGCGGCTGATGAATTCCTGCGGCGTTGCAGGATGGAGTCGCGTCGCAGGACCGGTTGAATAGCCAGCCAGGTCGGCCGCGGTTCGGCGGTCGTGATGCGGCGCGGGTCTGCACCGTGCGCCGTCGCGGCGGCCGAGACGATGAACACAACGATGAGCAGACGGTGGCGCATCGGCATTGCACCGGTCAATAAGTCATTGATGGGAAGAGAGGGGCGGCTGATATCAGTTCAACAAAACCCGGTCAAGAGTCGTGTGCGGCAGAGTTGTGTGCGGCATTGCAGGCGGAGCCCATCGAGCGGCGAGCATTGGAATCTACACCACTCGACGATCGAGTCCCTGTTCGATGCTTGTCCCTTGGAGTGCGTCCCCGCTTCTGACATTCGCTGTCTCCTTCAATTCGCTGCCGATCTCTCCGTCAGGACGAAGAGGCGACAGCGAATTGAAGGAGACAGCGAATGGGACGCGTCCGGCAATCTGTCTGAGAGCCGGTTGCATTCGCATCTGGCCTGGAATCGCCCGGCGACTGCGAACCAATTGGCGGGAGTCAAACCGAATCTTCTTTCCCGTGTGAAAACTTTGCAAACCGGTCTCGGGTTTTGCAATTTCTGCCAATCGAACCGCGACCTGCCCCGGTTCGCATGAAAACTGCTGGCGGGGCTCAACCCCAGGAGCGTACACGACCGATACTCTTTGCTGTCGGGCAGTTGCCCCGACGGATGATCCAGAGACGGATCTCACATCTTCAGATGCCATTGCCGGGAAAAATGACGTTCCCTCAATTCGCCAGTCGCGCGGCCCATCCGTTCGGAACCGGGGGCCGTCCAGGGAACGTAACATGCTTGAGCAATCTCGACCCCGGTTGAATCAGCCGTCGTTCGTCGGCTATTATCTCGACGTTCGCGTGGATGTGTGGCCGCACCTGCGGATCAACATCGCCGACGTTTTGAAAAGGAGGATGGACATGGACGTCTCTGGCTTGGGATCGGTGCAGGGGAGCGGCCCGGTGCGTTCGGCAGTTCCCGCCGCCTCAACAGCCCCGACCAACCCCGCAGCGCCGAATGCGGCGCAGTCCCCCCTCACGTCGCCCCAGGACGAACTCGAAATCTCGGTGGCCGGACAAATGCTCGATCGACTCAGCGAATCTCCCGAAGTGCGCGCCGAACGGATCGCCCAGATCAAGGACGCGATCGAGAACGGCGACTACGACACGGACGAGAAGCTCGAAGCCGCCCTCTCGCGGATGTTTGAAGTGCATGGCTTCGACTCGGACGAGTGACGCGAATTGCCGCCCACCGTTGGCAAATCCGGAATCGAAAGCGCATATTTGCGATGAGGCTGGCCGGCCACTTTTCTTCGCGCCGGCTGGCAATCTTCCCTTCCATCGCGCTTTGCCATTTCTTCCGACCGTGATGCGGTCCAGGAGTCGTTCGAGTGTCCGAATTGTCCGCCATGCCTGTCGCCGTGCCACCGGTCGACAAGTTTCGTGAATTCCTGCTGACGAAGGGAATGCGGCTGACGCCGGAGCGCGAGGCGATTGTCGAGGCGGTCTATGCGTCGCACGAGCACTTCGACGCCGACGTCTGGGTTGAAAAACTGGAACGCCGCAAGGGAGGGCCGCGCGCCAGTCGCAGCACCGTCTATCGCACGTTGAGCCTGCTGGAAGAAGCCGGGCTGATCCGCAAGGTCGCCCGATCAAATGACCGCGAAGTTTACGAACACGACTATGGCTATCCGCACCACGACCACCTGATCTGCAAGAAGTGCGGCGACATGATCGAGTTCCCCAACGAATTCATCGCCGAAGTCTTGGAGCGGATCGCCTCCGAACACGGCTTCCGGATGTCGGGCCATCGCTTGGAAGTCGACGGCATCTGCGCCACGTGTTCGCGACCGCCCCAGCGGATGCACCGCAAGCTGGACATGATTTGAGGGGAGGCGGAAGACAGGAGTCAGAATTCAGAATCCAGAATAAAGCCAAGTGGCTGACTCCTGACTCCTGAGAGCTTGTGAAAGAATCGAGCCGCGCCCGTGAGGAAGCGGTCGTATGTCGTTGGATTTCACCGTTCCCTCACGGTCGCGGCTCGAAAGATTCACAAGCTCTGACTCCTCTCTCCCCTCACCGCACCAGCAATGACAGGAACTCGAACGCCAGATTTGCCGCCAGGATCGACGTGATGTTCGAGTGATCGTAGGGCGGCGAGACCTCGACCAGATCGAATCCGATCGTGTTCAACCCGCGCAGGCCGCGGACCAGTTGCAGGATCTCGTAACTGGTCAGGCCGCCGACTTCCGGGGTTCCCGTTCCCGGAGCGAAGGCCGGGTCGACGACGTCGATGTCGAGTGTCACATAGACGGGTTTCGCGGCAACCGTCGTTTGGATTTCCTCCAGCACGTCCGTGAGACTGCGGCGACGGAAGTCATCGAGCGTGACCATGCGTGCGCCCAACGCGATCGCATCGGCATAGTCTTGAGGACCATTCGTGGGACCGCGAATGCCGATCTGCAGGTAGGCCGATGTGTCGATCAAACCCTCTTCGATGGCGCGCTTGAACGGCGTGCCATGACTGTAGGGCTGGTTGGGATATTCCGAGTCCCACGTGTCCGGATGCGCGTCGAAGTGGACAACCGCCATTGGTCCGTGTTGCCGGGCATGCGCCCGCAACAACGGCAGTGAAATGGAATGGTCGCCCCCCAGCGTGAGAAGCTTGGCACCGGCCTCCAAAATGCGTTTGGCTGCCAGCTCGATCTGCCGATGTGTCGCGAGAATGTCGGGAGGAACGACGTCGACATCCCCCACGTCCACGACCTTCAAAACTCTAAACGGAGCCACGTGCTGGGCGTTGTTGTAGCCCCACAGGAGCAGCGACTGTTCCCGGATGGCGCGCGGTCCGAACCGCGTCCCACCCCGGTACGACGTGGAGCTGTCGTACGGCACACCCAGGATGGCCACATCGGCCCCCGTCGCATCGGTGAGGTGCGGGGCGCGTCCAAACGTGGCGATTCCGGCATACGGCTGAGCGGCAAAAATGGGTGTCGTCATCGTTTGGACTGCGGCGATTCATCGCCGCTTTCCTTTCTCTGTTTTAGATTCTCTGTCAGCCGATATTCACGCAAACGCCGCCACGCCGGTCAGATGTTCGCCCAGGATCAGCAGGTGCATGTCGTCTGTCCCTTCGTAGGTCTGGACACTCTCCAAGTTGCACATGTGCCGGAAAGAAACGTGTTCGTCGAGGATGCCGACACCGCCAAGGATCTCGCGCGCGGTGCGGGCCACATTCAGTGCCGCGGCCACGTTGTTGCGCTTGGCCAGTGAGATCTGCACGAACGTCGCCTGTCCGGCATCCTTCAATTGAGCCAGGCGAAAGGCCACCAGTTGAGCGTTGCTGATCTCGGTCGCCATCAGGGCCAGCTTCCGTTGAACGAGCTGAAACGAGGCGAGCGGCTTGCCGAACTGCTGCCGCTGCAGCGCGTAGTCACGGGCTTCCTCGAAGCATGCCTGTGCCGCGCCGAGGACGCCCCACGCGATGCCGTAACGGGCGTGGTTCAAGCATTGCAGCGGCGACTTCAAGCCGTTCGATCCCGGCAGCCGTGCCGCGTGGGAAAGTCGGCATTGCTGGAATTCGAGCCGACAGGTGATGCCGACTCGCAGCGAATACTTTCCTTCGATGACCGACGCTTGGAACCCCGGAGTTCCGCGTTCCACCAGGAATCCGCGGATCGCGGCGGGGCTGTTCGGATCGACACCCGGTTCGCCGTCGACCTTGGCCCAGACGACGGCGACATCGGCGATGGTGCCGCCGCCGATCCACATCTTCGAGCCGGTCAGCTCAAAGCCATCCGCTGTCTTGACGGCACGTGTCTCCATCCCGCCGGGGTTCGAACCGTGATCGGGTTCCGTCAGGCCGAAACAACCGAGTTTGTCGCCGCGGGCCATCGCCGGCAGCCAGCGCTGCTTCTGGTCTTCGGTGCCGAACATGTGGATCGCGCTCATCGCCAGGGCACCCTGGACCGAGGCGAACGTGCGCAAGCCGGTGTCGCCCCGTTCGAGTTCCTGCAACGCCATTCCGTAGGTGAGTGCATTCCACCCCGCACAGCCGTAGCCCCGGATGTTGCCGCCGAAGACACCGAGCGCCGCGATCTCGGACAGCAACTCCAACGGAAACGTCCCCGCATTCCAGCAGCGGTTGATCTCGGGGTCGAACCGCGACCGGACCCAACTGCGAAGGCGATCACGCAGGGACCGGTCCTCGGGCGTGAGCAGGTCGTCCAGGCGAAAGAGATCGAGATCGGCGGACATCGTGAACTCCTTCGTCGCCGGCGCGCTCGCGATTCATGAGTGCTTCACAAGAGTGCTGTTAGCGCGTCACCTACCGTAGTCCCGTCGCTCCGCCGACGGGACCGGTGCGATCACGGTGTCCACACGTCGGTTTCCAATTCGTGGGGAATGCCCACGCCCTTGGGAATG
>JANMLE010000260.1:0-1668 GCA_031372385.1 Planctomycetota bacterium
GATTTCGTCGATGTCCAGCGTCGCGGTCGTCACGGCCGAGTCGGCATAACTGAAGCGAGGTCCGGCGGCGAGCAACCGGCCCGCCTGCGCGATCAAGGCCCCGCCATCGTAAATCGCCCGTCCGGATTCGTTGCCGACGAGGTTCGAATACACATAGCCGACACCGAACGCGCGCGAGCCTTCCAGCACGAACCGCTGTCGCACGGCGTACTTTCCGAAGGCGAAATGGCTGGCACTCGGATTCAGAATGATGTCGACGCCCCGTTCCGCCAGCTCGGCCCCCGGACGATTCGCGACCCACGCATCTTCGCAGATCTCAAACCCGAGTCGCACGTCGCCGATTGCAAACAACAGATCGCCGAAGGGAAACGTCTCGCCGCCGAATTCAACCTGTTCGCGGGCGTTGTTCGGCCACCGCTTGAACCAGCGCGGCTCGTAATGAATTCCCTCGCCCGCCAGATGCTGCTTGGCGACCAGTCCCAGCAGTTTGCCATCCACGGCCAGCGCCGCCGTGTTGAAGAGCGCGCCGCGATGCAGCATCGGCAGCCCGAACGAGACCGCCATCCCGGTGGTCTCGGGGACGAGTTCGAGAAGCAGCTTTTGCGCGGTGGCCTGCGTGCCGTTCGACAGAAATGCGTCTTCGCAGCCGTACCCGGTCAGGCACAGTTCCGGCAGGCAGAGAATGCTGACCTGCCGCTCCCGCGCCTCGCGGATGGCCTCGACGATCGCCGCCCGATTGGCGGCCCACGCCAGCGGCGTCGTATTCAGCACGGCAGCCGCCACCTTGATCAATCGCATGAAGCGTCCCCATGTCGAACTGTCTGCGCACGTAGGACAGGTTTTTCCCCTGTCCGTCCCGTCACATCGTGACGCCGGCAATTCCATCGCGCCGAATGTGCCGCGTCAGAAATTGGCATCGCCGCGACGATTCTATCGAAACGACCGAGTAGCAGACACCGGCACGCCGGCCCGCGAATCCTCGCTTTGGGCAGGATCACGACCGCGGATGACGCAGATGTCACGGACTAGAAAGAATCTCGGAATCATCTCTTCATCCGCGATCTCCGCGTCATCTGCGGTGACTCTGTGCTGACGGCATCACGGGAACAGCGAACCGTTGATGATGATGTGACCTGTCGCCGAGTTGACGGGAATCGCGAAGACTGTGGTCGTGTTGTTGACGTTGTTCACGAGATTGTTGAAGTCGCCGGCGAACTGAATCGTCGGCGAAACGGTCGTGAAGATGATGCCGCGGTGCATGGTCAGGTCGGTCGACAGCAGGTTGATGGTGTTGCGTTCGATCTGCAACCGGGAACTGGCGGCGACCGCATCAAACAGCATCCCCGTCGCTCCGCCCGATTCGTCGGTGATGGTGTTCGAATAGATCCAGGCGCTGCTGACACCCCCGAGGTTGAACCGCAGTCCCGTCCCGCCGACCCCCCGGAAGTCGGCCAGGTTGTTGTCGACTTGGAGCGTGGAACTGGCGGATGCGGAGACCAGAACGCCGGTCCCCGTGTTGCCGTCAAACACCGCCGAATTGCCGGTGACGCGGGCGTTGACCGCATCGGTTGCCGACAGGTCGCGCAGGGCGATGCCGGTCATGTTGGCCGCGCCGGCATTCAGCATGTTGCCCATCACGGCCGCGGAAAGCGGTCCGTTCCAGTTCAC
>JANMLE010001696.1:0-4514 GCA_031372385.1 Planctomycetota bacterium
ACGGGACCGGGTCCGTCAGGCAACGTGGACGACAGGGTGAGCGAACCGGGATTGGGGAAAGCGGTTCACTCGGTGCTGGGAGACTTCAATTCACCGAGGGTCCGTGAAACATAGGTCATGGTGGCGGGTCGTCAACACGGGGCCGAAAAGATTGTGGCACAGAGTCAACGACCGCCGGGTGACAATCCCACCGTGATGGTGGAGCCGGGGACACTGCGATGATTCCGCGGGGTGACAGGACAACATGACGCTGTTCGAACACGACGATCGCCTTTCCCATGAGGCCGCCTGTCAACGAGTCCTGTCGCGTTTCGTGCCGCGTGTTGTCCCGCTGCGTGTGGAATCGCCGGGAAACCGCGGCGGTTTCAGCGGTGCGGTCGTCTGGCGTGTGGTCACGGAACAGGGGGACTTCGCGTTGCGGCGGTGGCCCAATCCGGGTCTGCCGCGCCCCCGAATTCTGGGGCTGCACCGACTGCTGGAACATCTGCGCCGTGAAGGGTTGGCGTACGTCGCGGTGCCCCTGCACACTCACGACGGAACGACGCTGCCGCAGGACGACGGCCACGATTGGCAGCTCGAACCGTGGATGCCGGGCCGCGCCGATTTTCACGATGATCCGTCCCCGGACCGACTGCGCGCCGCGATGACAGCCCTGGCGCAGTGGCATCTGGCGGCCGCGCGGTTCGTTCCCGCAGACGACAGTGCGCCATGGTTTTCGAGCCGCGGCCCGTCGGTGTCCCTCGCCGTTGTCGAACGACGGATGATCTTGGACGGCGCGAACGAAGAGACCATGCGGCGTGTTGAATCGGCAATCGCTTCGACTGCGAAGGCTTCGATCCGGGACCAGTCGCGTCGAATCCTGGAGCTGTTTCGACGCGCGCGGATAACAGTCATCGGTGAACTAGAACTGCTGCGCGAAGTGCGGGTGCCGTTGCCGCCCTGCCTGCGCGACGTCTGGCACGATCATTTGTTGTTCATCGGTGACAGGGTTGCCGGGTTGATTGATCCTTCGGCCTGTCGAACCGAAAGCGTCGCGTGCGACCTGTCACGACTGATCGGCAGCCTGGTCGGCGATGATCGTGCGGCATGGGACATCGCGATCGGTGAGTATCAACGTCTGCGATCTCTCAGCGTCGGGGAGCGGGCGCTGGTCACGGTCCTCGACCGCAGTGGAGTCCTGCTAAGCGGCTGGACGTGGCTGGAGTGGCTGTATCTGAAACACCGGCCCTTCCCGGATGCGGTAGCCGTCGAACAGCGGCTGAAGGTGATCCTGCAACGGATGGAACACATGGTGGAAGGCGAACGTCCGGGTCAGAAGCTAATTCTGCCATGACCGACTTCTCAAATCTCAAATCGCTCAAATCTCAGATCCAGTGGCCTTCGCCGACTCCTCTAAGGCTCACGGCTGCGGAAATAAAAAACAGAACGATATACGTGACAAACCTAGTCGATTAGAGGCCAAGCGTTGCTCCGCGCGCATACGGCTTCATTTGAAACGCGATGATATCTACTGCGATGTGTCCAAGAGCAAAGCCTACCATCACGCACACAGGAAAACTGATTACCCTTGGCAACATTTTGGGTTCACGGAGGCACGAGAAAAGAAAGCGAAGAGCAAACAATCCTGCTATGCCCGGAAGAACATCGCCGGTTATCGAGATGAATGGGCCACCGGGGATTGACCTTCCAAGCAGTGGATGACCTCCTAGGACCAAAGCGAACGTGGCTAGGAAATAAGCCCACGCGCATCGCTTTCGCCAACTCCACGGCTTCTCGATCGCGTCCATTGGATGACCTACTTGCTCGGCTTCCTCTTGGCACGCTTGCGGGCGGGCTTCTTCGCTGCTGCCTGCTGTGCGGCCTTGGATCGGGGGAGACTTGGGTCTGTCAAGTATATCATTCCGATAAAAAACACCCCGGTGGACTGACGACCACCGTGGTGCTGAATTGAATACCAATGCGGACGGGCAGGAGTGCTCATCCTCCGAGACGAGCGTCTACAGATCCCAGCCTTTGCGGTATTCGCGGGTCACAAACGCATTCGCAGCCGCGTCGTTCGTCACCTTCATGTTGACGCCGTCCCACGCGATCTTCTTGCCGGCCCGCAGGGCGACGTTGCCGAGCAGGATGGTTTCGGTCAGCCGGGCGGCGTAGTCGAAGTTCGACATGGCCAGTTCCGGCCTCCCTTCCTTGATCGCGTTGGCGAATTCGGTGAAGTGACCGGGCGAGGCCACAAACGGGGGCTTCTTGTAGTCCACGAATGCGGGCTTGGGCAGGATCATGTAGTCGCCGTGGTAATCGTTCGACGAAAAGATGCGGCCCTTGTCGCCGATCACGAGCGAACCGCTGGCGTTCAGCTTTTCGCCCATCAGCAGTTCTTCGGGCGGACGGTTGCCGCCGTCGTACCAGTACAGCGTGCAGGGCCCCAGGTTACCGCGCGGCCCGAACTCAAACTTGACGCTGCACTTCTTCGGGTACGATTCCTCACGGGCATCGCCGATCCATTCGGGATCGGGGTTGGCTTCGACCGAGACCGGGTTGAAGAGTTGCAGGGCCATCACCGCCATGTTCGCCGTGTGACAGGCCATGTCCCCCAGGGCACCGGTCCCGAAGTCGAGCCATCCGCGCCACTTGAACGGCAGATACGCGGAGTGATAGGGGCGTTCCTTGGCGGGCCCCAGGAAGAGATCCCAATGAATGTGCGCGGGGCAGTTCTCTTCCCCCTTTGGACGTCCGCCACCCTGCGGCCAGATCGGGCGGTTCGTCCAGATGTGGACTTCCTTGACGGCACCGATGTCGCCCCGGCGAACAATTTCGACCGCCTCCCGATGCCCCCCGTGTGACGTCCCCTGGTTGCCCATCTGCGTGCAGAGCTTCTTTTCGGCGGCCAGTTCCCGCATCAACCGTGCTTCGGCGACGGTATGGGTCAGCGGCTTCTGGCAGAAGCAGTGCTTGCCCAGTTTCATCGCGCGAACGGCCGCCGGAGCATGCGTGTGATCGGGCGTGCTGACGGTCACGGCGTCGATGCTGTCGGCCATCTCGTCGAACATCCGGCGAAAGTCGACGTACAACTTCGCTTTGGGATGCTTCAATCCAACCCTTCCGAGGCGTTCCTCATCGACGTCGCACAGGGCGACGATGTCGCCGTGGCGGCCGGCATCCTCGCGGTCGCTGGCCCCCTTCCCTTCCACGCCGACGCACGCGAAGCGGATGACGGAATTGGCGGATGTCTCTTGGGTCCAACCTTGACTGTTGGCCCCCGCCCAGCAACCTGCGGCGATGGCCGACGACCGCCGGAGGAACTCACGACGAGTGGATTGACGACTCATGGGATGCTCCCCCGGTTGACGAAAGTCGCGTGACGAGATTCCTGGACAAACGGGTCGTTGCAGACCCGGCCGGCCAATGGTATCAGGGAACCATTGATCGTCCAGCCCACGCAGCCGACCGCCGACTGAAGGAATCCCGTGGCCGCCAAGTCCCGCGAGCAGCCGCTTCCACCGCATCTCACCGAGAGCTTCGGGCCGCGACCGATTCGCGGGCTGCGGGAAGTGTCCGCGAAACGCCGCCGGACAATTCCACGGCTTGCTGTAAAGTTCAACGTCACATGATTACGATTCCCGCTCGATTGGCAGACCGGCTGCCGACCGCAGATTCAGCCTCATCACAGTTTTGCCGCATCACCGCAATGCCGCCAGGAGAGATGTATGAGTCGACAAACGTCGCGTCGCGAGTTCATCAAAAACACGTCCGCCATCGGAGCCGCCCTGTTCGTCGGGGGAGCTGTCGATCTGCGCGGTCAGGAACGCTCGGCCAACGAGCAACTCAATGTCGCCAACTTCGGCGTGGGAGGCAAAGGGGCGAGCGATTCGAGCAACGCGCAAGCGTTCGGCAACGTGGTCGCCATCTGTGACGTCGATCGAAACACGCTGGACGGCAAGGGGAAGTCCAAGGGTTTCGAGAACGCCGAAAAATTCACCGACTACCGCGAGCTGCTCGCCAAGTTCGGCAAGAAGATCGACATCGCCACGGTCAGCACGCCCGACCATATGCACGGTCCGATCACGCTGGCGGCCATGCGGCTGGGAATCAGTTGCTACACGCAGAAGCCGCTGACGCGGACAATCTACGAAGCCCGGAAGCTCGCCCAGGTCGCGAAGGAGACGGGCGTCTGCACTCAGATGGGCAACCAGGGAACCGCGCTCGATTCGTCGCGGGAAGCGATCGCCCAGATCCAGTCGGGTGTGTTGGGAACGTTGAAGGAAGTCTTCGCCTGGTCGAACCGCCCGGTCTGGGCCCAAGGCCCCGGCCGCCGCATGACCCTGGAGAAGTTCGCCACACAGGCGATGAAAGACGATCCCGAAAATGCCGCCAAGCTCATCACGAAGAAGACGGAAGAAATCGGCAAGGCGCTCGAACGGATCGATTGGCCGAGCTGGATCGGAGTCGCCCCGCCGCGTGAGTTCTGGCCCGGCCTGTACCACACGTTCCAACATCGCGGCTGGTGGGACTTC
>JANMLE010001700.1:0-8296 GCA_031372385.1 Planctomycetota bacterium
ATCGGCCAGCACTTCCGCGAGCTTAGCCGCGTCGATGTCCTTGGCCTCGTCGGCTTGGGTCTGTGCATCGGCCCGCGCTTCGGCGGCGGCATCCGCATCGAGCGCCGTCAGGTACGTGGCTCCGGCGGCGGCATCGCCCAGCGCCTCGGCGGCACCGGCCGCGTTGAGGGAATGGGCTTCTGTGTCGGCCGCGGCGGCATCGGCGATCGCTTCGGCGGCTGCGGCGGCATCCAGCAAGTGGACCGCCCCGTCTTCGGCGGACGCATCGGCATTGATTTCGGCGGCGGCGGGCAGGGTGGCCCGGCTTGAGGCGTTCCACCACGTTGGCCGTGCCACTGCTTGTCAGCTTTGGGACAAGCAGTGCAAAGGGAAGGTTGGCTTGCCACTGGCACTGCTTCTCCGAGGACTCCGAAGCAGTGGCACACGTCTCGTTTCATTCGACTGGTCAAGCCGGGCCACCCGTCCCAATGTGGAAAATTAACGCCGCCAGCAACCACAGCAACCCGAGTGCCGAACAGTGTTGGGTCAGGAGTTGTTGTTGTGGAGAAAGTAGACGAACCCTCGATTCAAAGAGTCCTGACCTTGATCCCCTCGGGGCTGGACCAACGGGAAGCCCCGGTGATGCGGAGTGGAGTGATGTTCTCTTGAGGGCTGGTGGTTGAGACTAAGGCAACGGCACGTCACGACCGTTCCGGGTTTTCGCGAAACGCTCCAAACCCGGCCACCCTGCCGCCGCCGCACTCAATTCCGCAGAGATTCGATTGTCGTTCGGCATGAGACGTTCTCCTTCAATGATGAGGGAAACAGAAAGGACATTTTCCTACGTCAAATCGCTCCCGATGAGCTGCGGGAACGCAAAGTCACGCGATTGCTATTGATGAAAACAACTCGGCACAAGACGATCGTTGGCGGCTATTTCGCCTTTAGTTCTTCGTGGTACGGCTTTCCTTCGCTGAAGAGCGTCATCATCTTCGCGCGGGTTTCGACATCCTTCTTGGGAGCCATGTCGATGGCCTGTTGCAGCCGCTTCTTCGCCTCGTCGAACTGTCCCGCTTCGGCGAATGCGGCGGAAAGTGTGGCGATGAACGCGTCGTTCTTCCATTCGGAGAGTTCGCATGCTTTGGTGGCATGCTCAATGGCAGCCTTGGCGTGACGGAATCTCGCTTCGCTGTTCGTCGCCCGGAGTTTCGCGACTTCATCATGGGCCGGGGCAGAAGTGTACTTCGGAGATCTGTAAACGGAAACGGCGCTCAGGGCGACGCGCGCCGCAGTGTCGTAATCAATGCGGGCCTTTTCGAATTCCGCTTTAGACTGCCAGATGGCCCCACGCCGAATGTAGGTCGTCACATCGCTCGGCTTGAGTCGAGCGACTTCGTTGAAATCTGCCAATGCCTTATCGAGTTCTTCCTTTTCCATCCATGCGTGCCCTCGATGCGCGTAGGCTGACGCCAACAATGGCCAGATACGAATCGCCTCGTCGTAATCTGCCAACGCTTTGTCGAACTCACGCCTCTTCTCGAACACGTCACCGCGTGCAACATGCGCGGCCGGATCGGAGGGAAGTAATCGTAGCGCCTCATTGAGGTCGATCATGGCCCGATCCAAATTGCCGTTCCGGCTGCACAGGCAACCGCGACAGTAATAGGCGGAACTGGATTTTGGTTCGACCTTGATTGCTTCGCTGAAATCGGCCATCGCTTGTTCCAAATCTCCTTGAAATTCCCGCAGTGCGCCACGTCGGATGAATCCAATGGATTTCTGCGGATTCAGTCGAATCAATTCATTCAAATCGGCGAGAGCCCTCTCACAATCTCCGCGGTCACCCCTAGTCAACCATACTTCGCTCCGCTCGACATAGCGAAACCATCGCATTTGTTTGTCGCGATCCGTTTCGCTGATGAGGAGCTGACTGTATATGCGGATCGCGTCATCGAAGTCACGATTAGATCGATCCGGATCACCAACCATCCGCCACATAATTGCTCGTTCACGAAAGGGGTCCGGTGCTTCAGGTGCAAGGCGAATTGCTTCGCTATAGTCGGTGATGGCCTTGTAGGGTTCGTTTTTTGCCGCGAAAATCAGTCCGCGGCTGTAGTAAACGTTGGGCGATCTTGGATTGCGATCAACATCGTGTGTCGCCTTAATGAGTGCCGCATCGAAGTCCCCAGGAAATGGCAAGGTGCGTCGAGGACCTGAATCGACATCTTGAGCGCCCACCGGTATTGAACTAAGACACGCCGCCACTACATTGACTGTCATGAATAATCGGGCCAGCATCTGATCCTCACAATCCTTGAAAAATGAATTGACGCGCCGTCACACCTCACTTTTAGATAATAGGGGAAATCGGACTCGGGCCGCCCCATGGTGGCAATCCGTGTAGATTCGGATAGTTCAATGGTGGAATGTCTAACAGGGGAGGACTCGGCTCTGGAGGCAGTGGATAAGGCGACGTTGGAATATCCCACGGTGGGTTACCTTGCAGAAACTTCCAAGTTTGGTCCATCTCGTTGGGGCCATGCCAATGTTCGTTCTCTTTTTTCTTGAACGGGTCCAGATTCAGAAGAATTCCGCCCCCATATTTTGGCCCGTGTTCTTCCAGTCTTCGTTCGATTTCGACTTCCAACTCCAACTTCCAGATCTCAAACCTCGCCTTGAGTCCATCCAGTCCTAATGGATCCAATGGGTCAAGCCGAATGGTTACACCCGCTGCTGCCGATGCCAATTGCGTGGCCACCACATTCGTCACTGCCGCCAAATACGTCATCGTGTCGGCGGTGGTCTCGGTGATCATCGCGTTATCCACAAGTGTGTTGGCTTCAGTTTCCTTTGCCAATACGTTCGTGTCGAATGCGGTCAAGGCATCATCGACCTCTGTGTTCGCTGCAACTATTGCTTCTGGGACGACGGTCGTCACGGCGGTGAGGGCGTCGGCCACTTTGGCGTCGTACAGGGTTTGCGAGGCATTGATAGACGCGTTGGCGTGGGTCAGCCAGGCGTCGATCTTGGCCCCGTCGCCAGTGTGACCGGCGTTCGCGATGGTGGTGGTGGCGGTGAGGGCGTGGTCGGCGGTGGCGTTGGAGCGGGTGACCCAGGCGGGGGCGACGGTGGCGATCCAGGCGGCGTCGGCCTGGCTGGAGTTGCTCATCATGTAGACGGAATAGGTGGGGGCTTCGGCGGCGGTTCGCGTGGCCTGGGCGGCGGCGAGGGCGGCTTCGTAGCTCGCTTGCGGGGTGTGTTGCGCGGCGGCCCACGTGCCCATCGCAGTGGCCAGGGCGCTGGACGTCGCGATGGAATATTCCGCGCTGGCGGTGCCGAACGCGGTGTCGCGCGCGGCCTGGGCGTCGGCGAGGGCCACCGCAAACGTGGCTTTGATTTGGGTGAGGGCCTTCGCGGCGGTGTTCGCGGCGGACGCATCGGCCAGCACTTCCGCCAGCTTGGCCGCGTCAATGTCCTTGGCCTCGTCAGCTCGGGTTTGCGCATCGGCCCGCGCTGCTGCGGCGGCATCCGCATCGAGCGCCGTCAGGTACAAGGCTCCGGCGGCGGCGTCACCCAGCACTTCAGCGGCACCGGCCGCGTTGAAGGCATGGGCTTCCGCATCGGCGGCTCCGGCATCGGCGATCGCTTCGGCCGCGGCGGCGGCATCGAGCAAGTGGACCGCGGCGTCTTCGGCGGCGGCATCGGAGTTGGTTTCGGCAGCGACAGCACCCGCCTCGGTGGTGAGACAGTTGGCGACCGCGCCGAGCACGGCACTGTTGTAGGCGGTCACGGCGTTCGCGAGGTCGGTCGAAGTCGAGGCGGCGTTGTTGGCGACGAGATCGTACGCCGTCTGGGCATTCGCAACGGCGGTGGTGTACGCGGCTTCGGCGTTGGTGATGGCCGTGTCGTACGTCGCCTTGTCGCCGGCCAGCGTGGCGGTGAGGCCCGACTCGATGCCCGCGGCGGTGGACGTGTAAGCCGCGGCGTCGAGGGTGAGGGCCGCGTTGTAGATGCTTGTCGCACCCGCCACCGCACCGTCATAGATCGTCTTGTCGTTGGCGACGGCCGCGGTTTCCGTTGCCAAGGCGGACGCGGCGTCGGCGTTGTAGGTGGCCAGATGTCCCGCGATGACCAATCCTGCGGACGCTTCGTCCGACAGCTCGATGCTGGTGAACGCGGCCAGGTCGCCCGCGATGGCCGAACCGTAGGTCGCGTAGAACGGAGCCCAGGCCGCATCAGCCGCTCCCTGTGCCGTGGCCACGGCGGCGTCATAATTCGCCTGCGCCGTCGCATTCGCCGCCGTATGGGCCGACGCGGCGTCTGCGAGGTCCGCCTGATACGTCGCATCCCCCGCCGCATCAAACGGCGTGGTCGTGGGCCACGTTGATCCGCCGGACATCAAACTCATCATCGCGCTCGAGTATGCCTGCGATGCCGCCTGAATGGCCGACTGATACGCCTGTTCGGCCGCGGTCATGACGCCGTTCATGGTAATGCAGGTCGAAGTGTTGGCGGCGTTCTTGGCGTCGGTGGCCAATTGCTTCGCGGCATTGTAGGCGGCCAACGCGGATTGGTCAGCGGCATATTGGGTGGTCCGCGCCCCCTGTTCGGCCGAGACGAAATTCCCGTTGGCCGTTTGGTCGGCCGCAGTCTCGGCGTTGCCTGCCAGCAGTTCGTCCGTGTACGCGGCGGACTGCGCGAGTTGATCAGCGGACTGCTCGGCCGAGTCCGCTTCCGCGATGCCGTTGTTCAGGAGGGTCTCGGCCGCTTGGTCGCTGGTGTGTTCCGCGTTGACCGCCTCCGTCACAGCGCTGTTGAACGTGTTCTCCGCCGTTTGATTGTCGCTGGCATCCGTCGCCGCCGCGCCGGCGATCGCCTGTTGGTACGTCGAGTTCGCCGAATTGACCGCGGCGAGAATCGCGATCCCCGCCGGTGTGTCCCAGAACGATGTGCCCGATGTCGAACCCGATGTCGTCCCCGTCGTCCCCGATGTCGTCCCCGACGTGCCCGATGTCGAACCACCCGATGAGCCGGATGTTCCAGTACCCGTTGAACCAGATCCGCCGGTCGAACTGGTGCCGCTCGTCGAACCAGATCCGCCGGTCGACCCGGTGCCGCTCGTCGATGTCCCGGACGATCCGTTGCCCGTGCCGGATGTCGAACCCGCCCCGCTGGCCGGAGCCTGGTACGTGAAGGTCAGCGTCTGCCAGTCACCGTACAACGTCGGGCCGTTCGAAACCGTCTCGACCGCGCGGGCCTGGATTGTCACCGGGCCGTCGCTCAGGCCGTACGAACTCGGGGCGTAGTTGAACGTGTGGTCCCAGTTTGCCGACACGGTCTGCTCGATCGAACCGTCGCCGCCGAGGTCGATCTGCACCGCGTACGCCGAGTACATCATCGACATGCCGTTGCCGGACGGGTTGAACGCGTCATCCGTCAGCGTCCCCGTCACCGTGGGATCACTGGTGACGTTGTCTCCCGCCGTCCCCGTATCGTTGACGAGGTGCAGGTTCGTCACCTGCGGCGGATCGTTCGGGGCGGGCGGAATCGTCAGCGTGACGGTGGCCGTCGCCTGATTGCCGTCCGCGTCCGTGACGGTGTACGTGAGCGTCTCCGTGCCGGTGAAGCCGTAGGCGGGCGTGAACAGCAGCGTGTCGGGAGCCGGGGGCAGCCCCATCATCGCGGATATCAAGTCGTGCTGAATCGTCACCGATCCGTACATGGGTTGCTGCACCGACGTGATCGTCAGCCCACCCGTCACGCTGGAGTCATTGCCCAGCACCTCCAGCACGACCGACGGCGCGTCCAGCGGCGACTGCTGCGCGAATTGGTAGCTGTCATCGAAGACCAAAACCGCATTAAGCAACAGCTTCGACTCCAGCCGTTCATACGCCGCGATGTGCGAGTCGTTTCTCACGCGACGGCGTGTCCGCGAGCCGCGACTCGCTCCAACCCCCCCCCCCGTTTCGCCAACTTGAACAAGCCAGACGCCAACCGGCCGAGCCAATTGAACAAGACCATGATCAATGTTCCCAAGAGAGTGGAGTGGCAAGTGCAGCAATGAATTATTGACCGAAGCGTTTCGATCATCGCGACGACAGTGACACTGCGCCAGACGTGCGCAGCATGCTCGATACCAGAGCGGCAAAGTGAGCGGCACCGTATCGCGTCCCTGCCGAAAAGCACAGGCCGCAATGCCGCTGACAATACCGATAGGGTTGCTGACGAGACCACAGCCGGTTGACTTGAACCATCACAGTCGTTGACTTGAACCATCACAGTAGAAGTGGGCTTGCTTCTGGTTGGTCCGGCGTTGGACCTCGACCACTCCCCGTCCTGTCTCACCGTCGCGGGAAACAGTGGCCGTGTCGGTCCAGCCGCGCAGGCCGCAGTGAAAGTGGCCGCCGAACAGCGCCACGACATGGCGGTGGGTTTCGAGCAGTTTGCGGAACGCCTCGCGGCCCTCCTTGATGTACCAGCCGACATCGGGGTGCCTGTTGTCGTGGTGGATCACATGCGCGATCAGGATCACGCGCTGGTGCTGCTTTGCCGCCTGTTGCATCTCACCGTCGAGCCACTTCAATTGTTCGGGTGTGACGACGCCCATGTGGCCGGGGTTCACTTCGGCGTTGCGGAAGCAGGCGAAGCGATGGTCCCTGAGGCTGAACGAGTAACAGTCTCCTTCCGCAGATGCTTGAGAAACAGGGCGTCCGGGTCGTGGTTGCCCGGCACCGAGAAGTGGTCCCGTGTGAGTTGCTTCGCGAGTTCGAGCCACTCGGGATAACGTCGCTCGTTCTCGGAAAGCTCGCCCGCGTTGACGAGGTCTCCGCAAAAGATCGTGCAGGCGGCGCTGGTGGCGTTGATCTCGCCGACCGCCTGCCGCATCAACTCGACGTCCTTCTCCTTCGACCGCCCGAGATGCGTGTCGGAGGGAAGGGCCACGGTGACGAGCGGCTTCGACCCGTCATCGGCATCGACCCCGAACGGACTCCACAACCAGGCGGCACCCGTCGCGGATGCGGCGAGGGAAACGAACGAACGACGGTCAAGGCGACACGGCACGGACATGGATGAGCCTCCCAACAGCGTGCTAATCAACGTCGCTCGGACACCTCGTCCGAGCGACCCGTGAATTGAAGTGAAGTGGGATTCGCATGCGGTGTCGCAGAACTCAGAACGGGTGAATGAATCGAGCCGCGCCCGTCAGGAAGCGGTTGTAAGTCGTTGACAATCACCGCTCCCTCACGGTCGCGGCTCGAATTATTCACAAGCCTCAAGGCGCAGGGCTTCCGAGGTGTGAAATTCCTAGAATCCAAACCTGTAGCCGAATTCGCAAGAATTCGGACGATCAACCAGTCGATCCGAATTCTTGCGAATTCGGCTACAAACGCGGGAAAACACCACCTCGGAAGCCCTGGCCTCAAGATGCCCTGCGAATCGCCTCCTGCTTGAACTGCACGAACCCGGCCTTCAGGTAATTGGGCAGGGCGGCGGCGTGATCCAGAGAGCAGGTGTGCAACCAGAATCGTTTCGGCTCGTGGCTCCAGGCCTTGTCGATGGTCCATTGCAGAAACCATTTGCCAAGCCCCTGGCCGATGAACTCGGGCATCAGGCCAAACTATACCAACTCGATCTCGTGCGGTTGGCGGCGATCCAGCTCGGCAAACCCGGCGGGCGCGCCATCGACGTGCAGAATGTGCAACTCATCCCGTGGGTCGCCGATGATGGCGGCGAGTGCCTCATCCGACAACTTTCGGCGGCTCAGCCAATGGAAGTCGTGGCCCACGGCGTTGTAGAGCGAGCGGTAGTACGGCACGGTCGGCGACCCGACGTGACGAACCGTCAATCCCTCCCGCGGTGCCGGAACAGTACGGCGCGACGGGGTCATCATTTCCAAGTAGTGGACGGTGACTTCAACCAACTCCATGAGTTTGCTTCTCCGAACACGGACGCATTCCATCCGACTTCCAACGAACCATCGCGCCGGTCATTCGCGCAGAATCACCGCCAAGGCGTGCTCCAGCAGATCGACCCGCGCCAAACCCAACCGCAACGACGGCGGGATGTTCGACTCGCCCCAATACGCTCCGGCCAACATACCCGCTTTCGGCCCGGTCAACGCCGCCCGGTTGCCGGGGTTCTCAACACACCGTAGGCTGGCACCCCACGGCATGCAACCGACGGGCCATCAGGGTCGGCTCTGAAATCACTGTCCCGATTGTCGTGTTTAGGACCGGGGAAGAACGGGCATTGGCGGAGCGAAAGACGACCCGTGTGGATGCGTCGCCGGGGGGCTGGGTGGGGATGCGGGGGGAGT
>JANMLE010001704.1:0-4179 GCA_031372385.1 Planctomycetota bacterium
GCCGGTCTTCGACCAGAGTTACTCGGCCCTGATCACCGACCTGGAATCGCACGGCCTGTTGGACGAGACGCTGGTGATCTGCACGAGCGAACATGGCCGCACGCCGCAGATCGATTCGAAGCCGGTTGGTGCCGCGCGGCACCATTGGTCGCGCGCCTATTCGTCGGTGTTTGCCGGCGGAGGCTTATCGCCGGGCAAGATCGTCGGCCGGACCGACTCGATTGCCGGCGATGTCGTCGACACACCGATTTCGCCCAAGGACATGCAGGCGACCGCGTATCACCTGCTGGGCTACGACGAGTCGACCACCATCCCCGATCCACAGGGCCAGCCACATCCGATCGCCGGCACCGGACGCGTCAGCCGGGAATTGATCGGGTAATTGGCCCGCGGCACCCGCGGCTGCGATCACCCGTCGTTGCGACGGGCGTCTTCGTGTCGCACCAGAATCAGAACAGTTCCGTCAGGACGCGGCCTTCGTCCATCAAATGGAACGGGCGGCCTTCGCGGTCGCGCGACGAGAGGTCGTCGATGCCGAGCGAGTGGAACACCGTGCGGGCGATGTGTTCGGCACCGACCGGGTTGTCCTTCGGGTACTCGGCGAGCTTGTCGGACGAGCCGTAGACCTGGCCGCCCCGGATGCCGCCGCCGGCCAGCAGCGTCGACATGCTGTGCGTCCAGTGATCGCGTCCCGCACCGGAAACGCCGCCCGAACGCGGGTCGCCGATCTTCGGCTTGCGGCCCATCTCACTCGACACGATCACCAGCGTCTCATCGAGCAGCCCGCGCTGGTGCAGGTCGTCGAGCAGCGCGGCGAACGGCTTGTCAAACTCGGGCAGCAGCCGGTCCCGCAGGCAGTGGAAGTTGTTGCCGTGCGTGTCCCAACCGCCGCCACTCTTGCAGAGCGTGTCGAGTTCCTTGTCTCCCTTCCAAAAGACCGTGACGAACGGCACGCCCGCCTCGACGAGACGCCGCGCCATCAGCATCGATGTCCCGTTGATCGAGTTGCCGTAGCTCTGCCGCACCGCTTCCGGTTCGGCCATCAGATCGAACGCGGCCTTCTTCTCGCGCGACGTCAGCAGCGAAAACGCCTTCTGCTGGTGCTTGCGATAGTCAGTCATCGCGGAGGATTGCTCGGCGTTCCGCTGGGCGCGGTCGATCGTCGCCAGCAGTTCACGGCGCGAGGCCATCTGTTCGCGAGTCGTCTGGCCCTGCAACGCCAGCGCGGGGACGACGAAGTCGTACGGCTTCTCGCGGGAACCGTCGACGAACAGCGGGTCGTATTCGATCCCCAGTCGCGCGGCGAACTGGCCGGGCCGCGTGTATTCCGGAGCCCCCTCTTTCTGCGGCAGCGTGATCGCATTGGGGAGACTCGGATGCGGCGTCCGTTTCATCGCGACGACCGACGCCATCGAAGGCCAGTCGGTCGGGTACGGAGTGCGCGCGTTGAGCAACCGGTGAAACGTCGGGTCGGGCGAGTGCCCCGTCAGGTTCGTGTAGTAGCCCGCGTGATGGTCTCCCGTCCCGCGATGGAAGTCCCCCTGTGATCGCACGATGGCCAGATGATGGGCCTGCTTGGCGACGTGCGGCAGATGCTCGCACAGTTCCATGCCGGGAGCCGACGTGGCGACCGGCTGAAACTCACCGCGGTATTCCAGCGGCGCATTCGGCTTCATGTCCCACGTGTCGATGTGGGAGGCCCCGCCCGACAACCAGATCATGATGGCCGACTTCGCAATCTTCCGCCGTCCCGACCCAATCGCCTCACCCGCAGCCGCCCCCGATTCGGCCAGCGCCATCGCCGGTCCGGCCAGATCCGCTCCGAAGAAACTCAATCCACCCGCCACCAAGAACGTGCGTCGATCGACGGGAATGTGCTGTCGCGCAGAACTCGGCATGAGCGAAACTCCTTCGTCCGGCAGGGATGACCGCAGCCAAGGTACGCCACGACCGGAGTCCTGTCAAAAGCCCCGGTCAACCTGTTGGCGTGACACGGCGTCTCCCGGCTTTTTGAGATTTGGCTGCCTGTTGAAAATCCGTGGGATAAGTTGCCAGCCTGTCGCTTTCATTGAGCAATCACAGGCTGGAAGCCTAAGCCACGAAGTCATACAACAGCCTGTTGGGGCGATCGGCGGCAACTCACGGACGAGTCGCGGCACTGCGGGCGTCGATGATCAACGTTCTGTTCAACCTTGTTTTCGAATCGGAATCACACGACATGACATTCAACTGGATTGCGATTGCGGCGGTGTGCGTGGGCGCGACGGCAGCGCTTGCCGCGGAAGAGGCCCGGCCGAAGCCGAAGGCGCATGTGACGCGCACCATCGAAGGCTGGACGATTCAAGTCGACGAGCGGCTGGTGGACGGAGGCGATGCCGCCGAGATCGGCAAGACCGCGCTGGCACTCATCACCAACCGGCTGGCCGACATCAAGTTGGCGGTGGCGGCCGACAAGCTGGAGCGCCTGCAACAGGTGACGATCTGGCTGGATCGGACCCACGGCGGTCTGCGGCCCGCTCAATACCACCCGAGTGCCGGCTGGCTGAAGGCCAACGGGTATGACGAGCGGCTCGCCAAGTGCGTTCACATCCCGGATACGGCCGACTTTGTCAGCCGCGGCCACCAGCGCGTGCAACCGTGGTCCGTGATGCACGAGTTGGCGCATGCCTATCACGACCAGGTGCTGGACTTCGAAAACCCGGAAATCATGGCCGTGTGGGAACAGGTCAAGCAGAGCGGACGCTTCGAGAGCGTGCTGCACATCAACGGTCGCAAGACACGGCACTACGCGTTGGTCAACCAAAAGGAGTTCTTCGCCGAGATGAGCGAGTCGTACCTGGGGACCAACGATTTCTTCCCGTTCAACCGGGCGGAACTGAAGCAGGATGAACCCGAGGTGTACGCGCTGCTGGCCCGCATCTGGGACGCGGAAACGGCGAAGCCCGCCGAGCCCGCCAAGTAACCCGCCGCGTGAGCGAGGGTGGATGTTTCGCTGCACGATGAATTCAGAGTCTCATGAAACGCCCGTCCTCGCCTACGCTTTTTCAAGTTGTGCAGTTCTCATTCTTCACCCCGAAGGGGTCACGGAAACGAGCCTGGGGCAAGCGACCAACGGGAGCGCCGCCCCAGGAGAACAGGCGTCAGTGTGTCGTGCCCTGAAAGGGCACCGGAAAAGTTGCCAGGCTCCTTCGCTCTTTCAGAGCGTCTTGATCGTACGGTCTCGACGACCCAGGGCGGCGCTCCGAAGCGTCGCTGGCCCTGGGCTGGTTTACGAAACCCCTTCGGGGAAGGTGCAAAGGGTGCAACTCCAAAACTCACCCTGCGGGTTACTGAACACCAACCGGATCCGGGGATTTCACTTCCTCAGCACCCGTCCCGTCCGAAGACCGCGGCGCCCCCTGAGGGCCGAAGAAGAGAATCCACAGGAAACGCTGGAAATCGCGGGTCAGCGTGAACATGGTCGGAATCAGGAACAGCGTGAACACGGTGGAGACCACCAGCCCCGCCAAGACCACGGCGCCCAGTCCCCGATAAAGCTCGCTGCCCGCCCCCGGAAACAGGACGAGCGGCAGCAGCCCCAGCACCGTTGTGACGGTCGTCATCAGCATCGGCCGCAGTCGGGAATGAACGGCGGCAATCACCGCTTCACGATCCGACATCCCCTGCAGTCGGATCAAGTGCAGCGCCTGGTCGACGATCAGGATCGCGTTGTTCACCACCGTCCCGATCAGGATCACGAAACCGAGCATCGTCAGCACGTCGAGCATCTGCGGCGGCTGACCAAGCAGCTTGAGATACACGTTCAGCAGGACCAGCCCCCCCAGTCCGCCGACGGCTCCCAGCGGCACGCTGAAGATGATGATGAACGGGTAGACCCACGATTCGTACAGCGCCGCCATCAGCAGATACGTGATGAGCAGCGCGAGGATGACATTGAACCGCAGCGCCTTCCACGTTTGCCGCAGCTTGTCGGCCGTTCCCGCCAGGACAATGCGATAGCCGCCGTCGAGTTGCCCCGAATTGTTGAGCGAATCGACGATCTCGGTCTGGATGATTCGCATCGCCACATCGAGCGGCACGTCGATCGGCGGGGACACGTTGATCGTGATGGCCCGCTCCCGCTCGCGATGGTTGATCTGCTGAGGGCCGCTCGATAGCGAGACGTCGGCCAGCGCCGCC
>JANMLE010001706.1:0-1885 GCA_031372385.1 Planctomycetota bacterium
CCAGTCGGCGCGCGACTCCCAGCGTTCCCGTTCTTCGGGTGTCGTCGCCTTGTCCAAGCTCGGTTTGAACAGCATCCAGAACATTCCCACGGGGCCGAACGACAGCAACCAAAACCACGGTCGATAGCCCTTCTGCCACGCAATGACGGCCGCGACCAGTCCCGGCCCGAATACCAGGCAGGATCCCAGCAAGCCGATGAGAAAGATGAAGCTCATGAATTGGTCCGTCGAGGGATGGTTGTGAACTGGGCCGCGGACTCGTTCAGAGCATTCGAAGCAGGCGTCGCCAGTCGAGGCGACCAGCCTGTTGAAAAAGCCGTAGCACGGACGCCTCGTCCGTGGTTTTCAAGTTGAGATTCGCCCGGACGAGGCGTCCGAGCTACGTTTCTTAACAGCCGGCTACACCGCGTGCCGGAACAGGATTTCGCCCCGGCCGACGGAGACCAGATCGCCGTGGTGCAGATCGAATGTCGCGGTGAGCAATGATTCATCGATGCCGAAGCCGCGGGCTTGCAGGTCGCGCAGAATCAGGCTGACGTACTGCGGTTGAAACGTCGCGGCGTAACGGAAGCTCGGCAGCAGCGGCGGCGGATTCGGACCGAACAGGCCGAGCGTTCCGCGGCGCATCCCCGCGCCCGGTCGAATGCCACATTCGCCGAAGACCAGCACCGTGCCGGCGATCATGTTGAAGCCGAGCATGTCACCCGCCTTGCCGCCGATGGCGACCAGGCCGCGGCGCATCGTGTGACCGACTTCGTTCCCCGCGCTGCCATCCACGAGGATCGTCCCGCCCGTCATCCCCTTGGAGGAACCGCGGTAGGCGGCGCCGACCAGATGTCCGGCGTCGCCCCGCACATGGATGAAACCGCCATGCATTTCGGCACCGACCCAGCCCCGGGCGTCTCCCGCGACACGGATCTCACCGCCCCGCATTTCGCTGCCGATGTGCCGTCCGCCGGAACCTTCCAAGTGGATCGAACCGCTGGCCATGTGGGCACCGATCCAATGGACGCCGAACAGGTTGCCCTGCATGTCGAAGTGCTTGTCGCTCGCGTCGCCTTCGACTTTGAACATCTCGGCGAGCGGGATCTTGCGGTTGCCGTGGAAGATCTCGAACCGTTCGATGTCGGCGAGCGACTTGTCGCAGGCCCAGTCGGGTGTCAGCCCCTCGATCTCGACGGGAACGGACGTGTCGCCAAAGTAGGAAAGCCTCAGTGCCATGACTGCGGGTTTCTTTCAGTGTAGGGTTGCGCTGGTGATGGTCGCTGGAGAACGAAGTCGACACACTATCCGGGGAGACGACTTCCCACAATTACGAAAGGTCGTTTCACTGCGGCTCCGGCAACAATGATTGACGACGAAATGAACCAAGGGGCGATCATCTTGTGCGGTGGCAGGTCGAGCCGGATGGGGCGCGACAAGGCGACTCTGCCGTTTGGTCCTGAAGGGATGCTGCAGCGGGTCGTCCGGCTGGTGGGCGAAGTGGTGGAACCGCGGAACATCATGGTCGTGGCGGCACCGGGCCAAGTCCTGCCCGAGCTGCCGCCGGAAGTCCGCATCACCCGCGACGAACGTCAGAACCGCGGGCCGCTCGAAGGCTTGGCCGCCGGCCTGCGGGCTCTCGGCGGGGATGTCGATGTGGTCTACGCGACCAGTTGCGACGTCCCGTTGCTGGTGCCGCGATTCGTCGCCCGGATGTTCGAATTGCTCGGTGAACATGACATCGCCGTGCCGCGTGACGGCGAGCATCATCATCCGTTGGCGGCGGTCTATCGCGCGACGGTGCTGCCGCACATTCAGCGGTTGCTCGACGCCGACCGCCTGCGCCCGCGGTTCCTGTTCGACGAGGTCGACACCCGTGAAGTGGCGGTCGACGAATTGCGTG
>JANMLE010001762.1:0-3221 GCA_031372385.1 Planctomycetota bacterium
GCGCTTCGTCGGCAAGCACGAAAGTCTCGGCAAGGTGCAAGAGTTCGCGGGCAGTATCAGCGGCGAAGTCGAAGGCACGCCCTATGCCGGTGACTTCAAGGAAGAGCCGCACGGCAATCACGAGAAGAAGTAGCCGCAGTCTCGCTGATCGAGTTAGCCTCCGCTCCCTGCAAACGGAATAGAACCATGTGGTGGACACTTGTGAAAGCAACGATCTCGGCGGCGGTCATCGTGGCCGTCGCCGAACTTTCCCACCGTTACCCGCGGGTGGGAGCGTTACTGCTCACGCTACCCATCGTCAGCATTCTCGCCTTTGTGATGAGTTGGCAGCAGCAGCATGATCTCCCGGCGATCTCGCGTCTCGCGCGGGAGACACTGATTCTGGTGCCGCTGGGGCTGCCATTCTTTCTGCCGCTGGCGTTCGCGGACCGCATCGGGCTCGGATTTTGGTCCGCGTCAGCACTCGGACTTCTCTTGGCCTCACTCACGATTGGAGCGTGGTTCGCATTCGGGCCTCGCGCTGCGTGACGGCGTCAACTGTCAGCGATCTGCGACTGCTGCACGAGGATGGCAAATGTTACAAGGCGAAGGCTTCACCGAGTCGATGATCATGCGAGGCAGCCTCGAACGTCTGGCCCCGGTGCTGATGACGGCTCTCACAGCGGGGATCGGTCTGGTCCCGCTGGTTCTCGGCGGACAACAGCCCGGCAAAGAGATTTTGTATCCCGTGGCAACCGTCATCCTCGGTGGCCTGATCACGTCCACGATCTGCGAATACGTCGTCCACCCCGGCCTGTTCTGGCGGTTCAGCGGCTCGGCCGCCAAGCGACTGTCGGAATCGGCACAAACTGGAGGAATCCGATGACAATCTCGCAGTTCCGTGTTCAGGGTTTGGACTGCGCCGATGAGGCCGCCGAACTTCGACAGACCGTCGGATCACTGACGGGCGTTCGCGAACTGTCGTTCGACTACTTGCGGGGCGTGATGATTGTCGATCACGACGAATCGGTGGTGTCGCCCGCGCGGTTGATGGAGGCCGTGGCCTCGGCAGGGATGCGGGCGGAAGTTTGGCAGAACGACGCTCTCAAGAGCGCGGCTCCGACTGACGATGGTCGCTGGCGGCGGTCGGCACTGACGATGGCGAGCGGTTGCTGTCTCGCTTTGGCCTTCGTCTGCGACTGGTGGACGCTGGGCTGGCGCGGCGCATTCGGAGGGGGCGAGTCCGGTCAGGTTCTCCCCGCGAGCGTGCTGTATGTGATCGCTGCCCTGCTGGGCAGCCTGATTGTTCTGCCAAAGGCATGGGCTGCCGTGCGGCGGGGTCGGTTGGAGATCAACGTCCTGATGGTCATCGCCGTCACGGGAGCGATCACCATTGGACAGTTCGCCGAGGCCGCAACCGTCTCATTCCTGTTCGCGGTCTCGCTGGCGCTGGAGGCGTGGAGCGTCGGTCGGGCGCGCCGGGCCGTCGAGGCGCTGATGGAGTTGGCCCCCGAGACCGCCTGCGTACTGAGTCCCGATGGAACAGAGACCATCGTTCCACCAGGCGAAGTTCCCGTGGGGGCCACGCTCGTCGTGCGACCGGGTGAGAAGTTCCCCCTCGACGGACGAGTCCAACGTGGCGAGACCAGCGTCAACCAAGCCCCCATCACGGGGGAATCGGTTCCTGTGGCCAAGCGACCGGGTGACGACGTGTTCGCCGGAACGATCAACGAAGACGGCGCGATTGAGATCGTGACCACGAAGCCTGCCGACGATTCGACTCTCGCGCGGATTACACGCCTCGTCACGGACGCTCAGAGCAAGCGCTCGCAAGCCGAACAGTGGGTCGAGACATTTGCCCGCTACTACACGCCCGCCGTAATGGGGCTGGCTGTCGCGGTGATGTTGCTGCCACCGCTCGTCGCTGGAGGAAGTTGGATCGGCTGGTTCTATCAGGGCTTGGTGCTACTCGTGATTGCCTGCCCGTGTGCGCTGGTCATCTCCACGCCGGTCAGCATGGTCGCCGCGCTGGCCTCGGCCGCGAATCACGGTGTGCTCGTCAAAGGGGCCAGCTTTCTGGAACTGGCGGCGAGTCTCAAGGCCATCGCACTCGACAAGACCGGCACGCTCACGGAGGGTCGCCCCGAGGTCAAAGAGGTCGTCGCTTTGAGCGGTCACACGGACAACGAACTACTGGACATCGCCGCCGCCATCGAGGCCCGCTCGCAACATCCACTGGCTGCTGCCATCGTGCGACATGCCGAATCGCTCGGCCTGCAACCGAAGCCGGCCGACGATTTCCAAGCCATCTCCGGCAAAGGCGCGACGGCCACGCTTGCAGGCCAGCGCTATTGGATCGGCTCGCACCGCGCCTTCGAGGAACGCGGACAGGAAACGCCCGAGATGCACGATCGGCTGGAACAACTCGCCGCCGGCGGTCACAGCGTCGTGGTGATCGCCAATGACGAACACGTCTGCGGCTTGATCGCGCTGGGCGACACAGTGAGAGCCAACGCAAAAGATGCTCTGGCCGCGCTGCATCGTGCAGGTATCAAACGCATCGTCATGTTGACGGGTGACAATCCGTCCGCTGCCGCCTCAGTTGCCGTCGCCGTGGGTGTGGACGATGTTCGCGCCGAACTGCTCCCCGAAGACAAGGTCGCGGCCATCGAGGCACTTGTCGCCGAGCATGGCCAAGTCGGCATGATCGGCGACGGAGTCAACGACGCTCCCGCGATGGCCCGCGCCACTCTCGGGATCGCGATGGGTGCCGCGGGAACCGATACCGCGCTCGAAACGGCCGACATCGCCCTCATGAGCGATGACCTTTCCCGCGTCGCCTGGCTGGTCAAACACTCCCACCGCACACTGAGAATCGTCCGTCAAAACATTGCCGCGTCGCTCGCGGTGAAATTGGTGTTTGTCCTGCTGACGTTTCTCGGGCAGGCCACGTTGTGGATGGCGATCGCCGCCGATATGGGCGTCACGCTCGTCGTCATCCTCAATGCCTTGCGGCTGCTGAAACCCATGTCCTGGCCGTTCCGTCCGCAAGGAGCAGAGTCATGTGGTGGACACTCGTGAAAGCAACCATGACGTGTCCGACAGAAGTCGACCGTAGTCCGGACCCCTAGGTCCGGACGAGTGGAAGCGGACAACAAAGTGCTACAAATCAGGGCCATTGGGGGACCACGTCCGGGCCTAGGGGTCCGGACTAAGGTCCCGAATGGGCTGAGTCCGACTGT
>JANMLE010001769.1:0-1123 GCA_031372385.1 Planctomycetota bacterium
GTCCTGCTGGCGATGGGTCTCACAGAGGAGTCCCTTGAATCGGCCGTCCGCCTCTCGTGGGGAGCACAAACCACTCGCATCCCGTGCGAGTCGATCGTGGCCGCGGTTCGTTCGGTTCGCCTCAAGTAGCCTTCATCGCTCCGCGTGAAGATAGCCGTGCGCGGGGTTTGGCGCCGATTGTTGATACAGGGGTCCACTCACAATCGGCTCACTTCACGCGGAGCGATGAAGGCTACTTTGAAGAAATTGGGCAGCCCGACAAGAAAGAGTATGAAGCAAAGGACCAAGTTGCCGTATCCCACTGTGTAGGATAGGCTGTGCCGCCATGACCACGAAACGTCGTAAACCACTGTTTGAACGTTTGCAGCAGGGCTTGGAAGAAGGGATCGCCCACGTCCGGGGTGTACTGACGCTGCGGACCGTTGAGGTTCCCGAAGAGCCGCCGGAAATCGACGGCGAAACGCTGGCCGCCTTGCGAACTCAAGCCGCCATGTCGCAGGCGGTGTTTGCCAAGCTGCTGAACGTCTCCACGAAAACACTGCAAAGCTGGGAACAAGGGGTGAGACAACCCTCCGAAGCCTCACGGCGTTTGCTTCAGGTGTTCAGCGAGGAGCCCGCGATGCTCTGCCGGATTGTCGGCCTGCCAGAAATCAGCCTCACGGGAGTCCAGACGAAGCGGATGGCCAGTGGACAACGGAAGGTGGTGATCGTGTCCGCCGTCCGAAAGAAGCGATCGGCTCGCAACGTGGAGCGATGAAGGCTGCATCGCTGCGTACGACCGCTATTCCTGCCCTCGCCGCCGCTGCCAGTAGTTCGGGCGACGTTTCGCATGTGCGACGGCGAGTACCAAGGGGCTGTGCATTTTCTACTTCCGAGAGTGGTTTCGCCGTAGGGTGCGTGGAGTCTTCGGAACGCACCGGCAGGAGAATCACTGTTCCCGCGATGGTGCGTTCCGAAGACTCCACGCGCCCTACGTTGCAAACTCGGACGTAGTAAATGCACAGCCGCCAAGACTTCCTCGGATCGCAATTCGTAAATGACGAGGTACGGGAATTTCTTCGCGACTGCGCGACGAATCGGCACGTCACCCGGAACCGTTTCGAAGTGCGGGTATCCGGTGGGA
>JANMLE010001815.1:0-2323 GCA_031372385.1 Planctomycetota bacterium
GTCTCACCGTTGACGAGTTTGACGGTGATTCCCGGCGAGAAAAACCCAATCGCATCGAGAAGGCCGTCAAACTTCGTCGCCCTCAATTCGTTGTGAGTCTGTGCCAAGTCGTCGTAGGCCGCCTTGAGACGTTTGATGATGATTGAATTCCGGCTCTTGACCCCAGCCGCCAGAAACGCCTTGTATCGTCGTAGAAGGTCAACGATGTGATTGTGGTCGTCTTTGCGGGTGCTGACGTGGCAGAGGAATGCACAGTTTTGATCCGCTTCTTTGATGCGTTTGAAGGTCGCGCCGATCATAAACGTGTCGAGTGCCGTGAGCAGAGACTTCGGTATCTCGAGTGTCGGTGCGGGCTGCGCTCCTCCGGTCAGAATGAGCATGTCGTTCAAATCGAATTCTCGCACCAAGCTCGACTGCGCACCGAAGAAGTCTTCGCCTCCAACGTAATCCGCTCCGGGCTTGCTCAAGACGGTGAACTTCGGCCGGAAGTCATGGTCCGGTGATTGAAGGAAAAGCGCTTGGGGAGTTGCCGTCACTTGCAAATAGGTGTTTTTCTCGAAGAAGCCGCGTAGCTCGGCAATCCGCTCGTTGATCTTGCTCCGAGTCCCATCCGCTTTGCTTTCTTTGGTGTTCAGGCTCGCTTGATCCGCTTCATCGTCGATGATCAAACAGCTTAGACCGCGAACTCGGCCCTTCTTGAAGTTCTCGATGAGAGTGCCGAGCAGCCCGCCATTCTTGGTAGTGACGATGGCACAGGTTCCAACCTTGATCCGGTCAAGGAAGGCCTCGGTGTCTTTGAAATCCTTTTTGCCAAGGATGTCGATCCCCGGAAAAGCCTGGCGCGCGCGACCGAGCGTCTGATCGTAGAGTGGATCGTTGTCCGAAGTCAGAATGATGATCGTCCTGTAGCCCTCGTCGGCACCGATTGCGCCTGTGACGGTCAGAACCCCGGTCTTTCCACTCTGAATCAAACCGTAAATGAGGCCATTGGTCTGCTCCTTCCCACCGCTGAGAGGATTGACCCATTTTTCTGCGACTGCTTCGGCCGTTTCACGAATTTCTGTGACCTCCGCCGAATTGCCGATCTGCTTCTGCAGAAGGCTCAGTATTTGATCGCGATGCTTCATTTTCGCCTCAGAGTTCAAGGATTTTCAGCCAATTCGATGGAGCAACCTTCCCGTCGTGAGTCCCGTCAGGTCCGCTGACCTCGTAGTGTTCGCCGTGCTGACGGTAACAGGCGATATGGATGGCTGACTCCCGCAATGCAGCGATTTCACGGAAGGCGTCATACTTCAATGCGACAACTCCATCGTCGCCGCAAACCAAGCCAATGACGATACTGAATGCGGACGCAAACTCTTGCAACTGCGCTTGTTCGTCGCCGGTGAAAGTGAATGCCCACGGACTCCGCCCTTTCGTACTGTGTTTGAGCCGTACCAGCAACCGTTCATTCAACACGAAGAAAGGTGCCTCGTAGCGAATACCCGCAATTGCACCAGCACGTGCCAATTGGTGCAGTGCCGCACCTTCATAAAACTCTTGCTTCTTGATTGCCATTGATTCACGACCACAGAAAGGCAGACCGCAGAAAGGGGACAGGTCCAACACTGTTCGGCACTCGGGTTGCTTCGGCGGATGATTGTAGCCAACACGGGCGATTGAGTCGCGGTGGGTGGGCTCGGTCGGGGCTTTGACGCGAGCGAACCGCTGGTCCGGCGGGGTGGCCGGGGCATGAGCGGCTTCGCGATGCCCGGTTTGTTGAGTTGATGACTGTCTCAGCCGCTTCACGCCATGTTGTTCCAGCCACGGACACCCGCCGAATGACGGTGCCGACTTTTGTTGATTGCACTCACTTGTTAGTCTCGCTCGCAATGACGGCAAATCGCACTGACGGGAGACAATCATGGTGACAGCAACCGAGAACGGTGTTTCCGCCGAGGCCGTCTATCAGGCGGCCCGGCAGCTTCCTCGCGAGGCGCGGATTGAGTTGATCGAGATGCTGGCCGGCAGCCTGCGCGAGGACGAGTCACTCGACGCCGAAGTCCTCGCCGAAGCCGAGCGGCGGTGGGCCGAGATTGAAGCCGGGACGGCCACATCATTGAGTCTGGCTGAGCTCGATCAGGAACTTCGCACGAAGTACCAATGGCCATGAACGTGGAATTTCACCACGAGGCGACGGCCGAGGTGCGCGCGGCCATCGCGTTTTACGAGGCGGCGCGGTGGCACGACCAATGTGACGCGTGATCGGTGTGGCACGCTCTGAGTCTTCGAAGGGCGTGGGTTTTGGTCGTGATTATTCGACGTTTCCACGCCCTTCGCAGAG
>JANMLE010001823.1:0-2339 GCA_031372385.1 Planctomycetota bacterium
GCAGTCGCGTGTGGCCACTTCCGCCACGATCTGCTGCGCCAGCACATCCAGCGGCGCGACGGGGATCGGCACGATGTCGAGCCGACCATGATGAATGGCGCGCATCAGCGCCATGCACTCGATCAGTTCATCGCGGGTCAGCGCGAACAGCCGCCCCTTGGGAATCAGCCCCAGCGCGTGACCCGATCGGCCGACGCGCTGCAGGAACGTCGCGATGTTGCGCGAGGAGCCGATCTGGATCACGAGGTCGATGTAGCCGATGTCGAGACCCATTTCGAGCGACGCGGTCGCGACCACGGCCTTGAGCTGCCCGCTCTTCAGCCGTCGTTCGGTGTCGTGCCGATGATCCGCGGCGAGCGACCCGTGATGGCTGCTGATCGCGTCAGCACCGAGCAGTTCGCTCAGTTGGTGCGTCAGCCGCTCCGCCAGCCGCCGCGTGTTGACGAAGATCAGCGTCGCGCGGTGACTGAGAACCAGCTCCACGATCCGGGCGTTGATCTCGGCCCATTGCTCGTGCATGCAGACGGTCCCGAGATCACTCGGCGGGACTTCGATGGCCAGGTCGAGTTCCCGCTGGTGGCCGACGTCGATGATGGTGGGAAGATCACCGAGGGCTGTGGGACGAGGGGCAAGGGGCGAGGGACAGAAAGAAGAGACGGACATCGATTCTCCCTCTTCTCCGTCCCGTGTCCCTCGGCCTTCCGCCCTGGCCCCCACGAGGAACCGCGCGATTTCTTCAATCGGGCGCTGCGTCGCCGACAGGCCGATCCGCTGCAAGCGCTGCGGACAGAGTTCCGCCAGCCGCTCCAGCGTGAGGGCCAGGTGCGAGCCCCGTTTGTCGCGGACGAGCGCGTGGATCTCGTCCACGATCACCGTTTCGACGGACCGAAGTTTCTCCCTCGCTTTGGGACTGGTCAGCATCAGGTACAGCGATTCGGGGGTTGTCACCAAAATGTGCGGCGGTCGCTTGAGAATCGCCGCGCGCTGCGACGCTGACGTGTCCCCCGTTCGCAGGCCGGCGCGAATCGGCGGGATCTCCAGTCCCATGTCCTGCGCGACCGCCAGGATCTCGGCGAGCGGTACTTCGAGGTTGCGGTGCATGTCGTTCGACAGAGCGCGCAGCGGCGAGATGTAGACGACGCGGATCTCGTTCGTCAGTTCGCCCGCTTCGGACAATCGCAGCAACCGATCAATCGCCGCAAGAAACGCAGTCAACGTCTTTCCGCTGCCGGTCGGCGCGGCGATCAACACGTCGCGTCCGGCCGCCAGATGCGGCCAGCCCAACCGCTGCGGTTCCGTCGGCGCGGCAAAACGCGAACCAAACCACCGCTGAATCGCCGGATGAAACAGGTCCAACGCCATCGCTTCTGGAGTGCGGTGATTCAGCACCGCGTTCCTTTCTTCATTCGCTGTCATCAGGCCGACTGAACGATGCGCCCGAATGGATGACCGCCGCCTCACAGGCTGCTAAGTCGAGCGTCAGGAATAGACATACAAGCACGCAGCGCAAGCGAGTGAGTTTTCAGGCACACTCGCTTGCGCATCGTGCTTGTATTTGGGTAACTTTTCATCTGCCGCGCGCCTGATCAGAGGGGAACCCAGACCACCTGATTCCGGAGTTCTTCGTAGGTGGTTGCCGCGGCAATCAAAGCCAGATCTGCAACCAAGCCGCCGAGTGAGGACATTGCCAGATGACAGAAGATGATGCCGGGAAACTCCGTGGATGTCGCCAACCGTTCGGCGGCCAATTCCAGAAAATCCTGGTCGTGGGTGACAACGACGCGCGACAGTGCCGCGGCGCGATCCAGCACTTGGCTGTCAGGATGTCGGTCGAATCCATCGTCCCGCGTGGTCAGGACGTCCACACCACGTTCTCGCAGCGCAATCGCCACCGCGAATTGCATGTTGTGGTCGAAGTAGAGCGGGACACTCATGCTTTGTCCCGTGCCAGCCTCAGCCGTTCCTGAAGTGCCGGATTGACCAACTGATCTTTCAACACTTCCAACCGCTGTTCCTCGCGTTCGAGCATCGCATCGCACTCGCCGCGATGTTCGTGGTAGTACCCGAGCGCGGCGTGGACCTCGGCCAGCGAGAGGTGCGGATGTTGCCGCCGCAGTTGTTCCGCATCCCAGTCAAACATCACATGCTCGCGCACAAGTTGCAGCACCTTCAAGCCCCCGGCTTGAATGGTCGGGCATCCCGTGTCGTCAAGTTCAATGAAGGGCCAAGCGGTCGCAGTCACGGTTCAACTCCTCTGAAAGAATCGGGGTTGAGTCTACCCGGTGCGTTCGGCCGGGGGTAGACGAGCTCTTCCCGCGGAATCAGTGATCCGAACCTGC
>JANMLE010001878.1:0-3865 GCA_031372385.1 Planctomycetota bacterium
CGCCTGTTCCGCGTTTCCCTCAAACAGATCAAGCGACTTCTTGTAGACCTTCGCCAACCGCCAGAGCCGTTCCGATTCGAGCGGAGTCAATCGGCGGCTGACGATGCGCTGCTGCAAGTCGCGCAGCGTGAGCTTCAGCACCTTCAAAACCGCCGCCCTTGGAAGTTGCGAGACTTCCAAGAACCGGTCCAGATGCCGAATGGCCAGCCCGCGTTTAACGTCGTCGATCCCCCGTTCGGAGGCGACTCCGATGGAATCCCAGACCGATTGAAGAGGTTTCGACGGGCCGGAACGCTGCCGGGAATTCGAATCCCCACGACCGACATCCATGTTCCACGACTCCCCGGCAACTCGAACTATCAGCCAAAACACGGCGTTTCGCGGAGCATTTTGGCAGGTCGTCACAACCACGACAAGACGAAGCCCGGCCAGGTTCTGAAGTCCGACTCAGGCCGCGAACAAAGTTCAGGCATGCCACTGCTTCGGAGTCCTCGGAGCAGCAGTGTAAACCCGCGCTGACACTCCATTGGCACTGCTTCTCCGAGGACTCCGAAGCAGTGGCACCTCCAATGTCATTGTGCGATCAAGCAGGGCCACCCCGCCTTGGCACGCGGCTTGTAAAGCGTTCCTTGTTGGGAGTGAGCTGCAATGACATTGAATCGCGATTGTGCTGCACCGGGGCTGTGAAATGACACTTCGGCCTCCTTCCCGCCGGCTGGCTCGTTACCGACGGCTGCCATAGACTGATGCCTTGAAGGTGGCCTTGTCGCTCCGCGACAGGATGCGGGATTGCGTGACGGCGAGGGACCGATGGAATCCGTATACTTGGAAACGACGTTCATCAGCTATCTCGTGGCTCGACCCAGCCGCGATTTGCTGGTGGCAGCCCATCAGCAGGTGACGCTCGACTGGTGGGCCGACCGCCGTCCCGAATTCACCTGCTACGTTTCCCAAGTGGTGATCGACGAGGCATCGGCCGGAGACCCGCACGAGATTCAGAAACGCCTGGCAGTCATCTCTGGCTTACCCGTGCTGGAGGTTTCTGAGGAGGCTGAGTTGCTGACACAGGCCATTCTGTCCACGGGCGTGATTCCGGATCGCGCGATTCGCGACGCCGCTCACATCGCAGTGGCTGCCGTGCATGGCATTGATTATCTGTTGACAGGGAACTGCAAACACTTGGCCAATGCGCAGATCATGCGACGGATTGGTACGTTGTGCGAACGTTGGAATCGACCACTGCCGGTGATCTGCACGCCCGAGGAACTGATGGGAGGTTAGCGCCATGTGGGAAGATCCAATTGTGGCCGAAGTCCGGCGCACGCGCGAGGAACTCTCGGCGAAGTTCGGCTTTGATCTGAAGGCCATCTTCGCGGACATCCGCCATCGTCAGGCAGCGTTGGGCGACCGACTCGTCCACCAACGGACCGAGCGGACGCCCGAACAAGGCGAGGCACCAGAGCCGCCGTTGTGCGCGGGTCTCCTGACTCCGCACACTTGACCGACCGCAGGTCTCTCATCGTTCTCCGAGATTTCGGAAGAGTCGGGGTGGCGATGTCAGAGTCTTCAATGGTGCCGAAACCCGACGCAGGGTCACCTTGATGATTCCGGGCCTTCCGCAAAGCCTCCAGACCCGGCGGGGTGGCCGGGGCAGGAGCGTCTTCACGATGCCCCGGTTTGTGGTGTTGATTCCTGTCTCCGTGGCTTCGCCCAAACCGGCTCCAGCCACGGCCGCCCCGCCGTAGAAAGTCAGGGTTTGCGAAGCCGTGCTGAAGCTGCTGATTGATACCTGCGTCTGGATCGACTTGGCAAAAGACCATCAACAACACCCCTTCCTTCGGGCGCTGGATGCCCTGATGCAAGAGGGAAAGGTTTCGGTCACGCTGCCTCCTCTGGTCTTGGAAGAGTTCGAGCTGAACAAGGGGAACATTGTCAGCGTCAATAGGCAAAGCCTGTCCAGTGCTTTGAAGCGAGCGAAAGACCTTCTGAACCAGCATGGACAGGGTGATGGAAAGGCCGAAGCGCTGGAGCAATTGAACTACGTTGACCAACGACTTCCACGTTTGGGCGACCTAACCGGAATCACCGCCTCCGTGGAACAGATTCTTCAGCGGGCTGAAATCGTACCTGTCACCGATGCCGCTAAGTTGCGTGCGCTGGACCGGGGATTGAGCAAGAAAGCGCCCTATGGGAAGAAGAACAGCACTGCCGACGCCATCTTGATTGAAGCCTTCGCCGAAATGGTTAAGGGGAAGGGGACGGCGGGACATCAGTTCGGCTTCGTGACTCACAACAAGAACGACTTTAGCCAACTGGATGGCGACCAGCGCCAGCCCCACCCCGACTTCGATGGCATTTTCACAAAGCGAAAGGTCCGGTACTTCACGACACTGAAGGAAGCCATCATGACGATTGACAGCGAAGTGGTGGAAGACCTGGAGTTTGAGGAGTACGCCGACCAACCCCGACCGACCGACGAAGTGGTTGCCTTGATCGGCGAATTGCTCGACAAAGTTTGGTACAACCGGCACAAGGTAAGAGAACAGATGATAGAAGCCGGAAGAATCGAACTGAAACCATTCACGGGCAAGTATGACGCACAGACTATTGACCCTGAAATCTGGAAAGGGGCGCTCGCATCGGCAAAGCGGGTGGAAGACAAATACGGAATCGAGAACGTCGGCCCTTGGAGCGATTTCGAGTGGGGAATGTTGAGCGGCAAGCTGTCGGCCTTACGCTGGGTTCTCGGCGAAGATTGGGAAACTACTCTGGACACTTGAGGCTACCGAAATGGGCAACCCGAACGATGTCTGGATTTGTTCGTTCCGAACCGTAAGGCAAAGCCGGACGGAGATTGATACTTCGCTGGTGTTCAATCCGAAATCGAACACGTTCCAGATTCGAGTCAGTCAGGACTACGAAATGCAGGCGAAAATTGAAATCAGCTACTCGAATGCCGACGAATACTTTGCGTCTCACGAAGAAGACCGGGACACAGCAAGAGAAGCCATCAACGGCCACATGACGCAGAACGCTGAATACGAGAAGGGGATGAAGCTGGTCCAGTCTCGAATGAAGCACCTTTGAAAACGCCCGATGGCGTTTGACCGATTGCCCCGCACCACTTCTGAACCCGGCGGGGTGGCACGACCAACATGGACCGCGATGAGTGTGGCACGCCCTGAGTCTTCGAAGGGCGTGGAAACGAACATTGTCCGTCTATCCCACGCCCTTCGACGACTCAGGGCGTGTCACACGGTGTTCTTGTCATCAACTCGCATCACAGATCCAGATCGTCGACGAGGTTGGCCTCGTTCATGATGATCCGGTAGCGTTCGCTGGCGTCCTTGCCGAGGAGTTGGGAGAAGGTTTGGTCGGCCTCGACGAGGCTGTCGAGGCTGACGGACAGCAGCGTGCGGGATTTGGGGTCGAGCGTGGTTTCCTTCAGTTGCTGCGCGTTCATTTCGCCCAGACCCTTGAAGCGGAAGATCTCGGGTTTGCGGTTGGCGGGGAGGGAGGCCAGCACCTCTTCCTTTTCGGCGTCGTCCTGGGCGTAGACCGTTTGGGCGCCGACCTGGATGCGGTACAGCGGCGGTTGGGCCAGGTAGAGTTTCTGGCTGGTGATCAGGTCGCGCATGTGGCGGAAGAAGAAGGTCAGCAGCAGCGTGCTGATGTGGTAGCCGTCGCTGTCGGCATCCATCATCAGGATCACGCGGTCGTACCGCAGCCGGCGAATGTCGAAGCCGCCGCCGATGCCCGTTCCCAGCGTTTCGATCAGATCTTTGAGCTCTTGGTTCTCGATGACTTTGGACGTCGTCAGGGCTTCGGTGTTCAGCACTTTTCCCCGCAGAGGCAGCACCGCCTG
>JANMLE010001886.1:0-3114 GCA_031372385.1 Planctomycetota bacterium
GCCTTCTTCCTGCGATCGCTGTTCATCGACGAACCGGTTGTCCTGGTGATTCGCAGCGTCAGCCTGATCGTGACGATCGGCAGCCTGGGGCTGCTGGTGACTCCGCGAATGTTGATCACGCAGGAATTGCGGCGGATCGAACTGACGCTGTTCGGGCCGCTCTGCCTGCTGATCATTGTTCTCGAATTCTTCTTCCTGTCGCAGGCTGCGCAAACGGGAAACGCCGCCCAGCAGGTGGCCGTGGTGTTCTCGGGGACGCTGGGTCTGGCCGTGATGATGCTGACCTACGGGATGCTGATGCCCAACGGCTGGCGGCGCACGGCCGCGATGATGATTCCACCGATCGTGGCCACGGCCGCCAACCTGTTGATTGCGCGGCACTTTTTGGATTCGGTGGCCGAAGCGATTGACGCGGTGCGGGCTCTGGAAGCGGGATTAGCGCTGGTCCTGACCGGCGTGATCGCGACGTACGGCACGTACACGATTTCGACACTGCGGCGCGAGGTCAACCGCGCCAAACAACTCGGCCGTTACCGGCTGAAGCGCGAGTTGGGAACGGGCGGCATGGGACAGGTGCATCTGGGTGAACACCAGTTGCTGAAACGTCCCTGTGCGATCAAGGTCATCCGCCCCGGACAGGTCGCCGACCGTGCGGCTCTGGCGCGCTTCGAGCGGGAAGTTCAAACAACGGCGCGGTTGTCGCACTGGAACACGATCGAGATCTTCGACTACGGCCACACCGAAGACGGGACGTTCTACTACGTCATGGAATACATGCGGGGGTTGAGCCTCGCCGATCTGGTCAGGCGCTACGGACCGCAGTCTCCGGGGCGAACCATTCACTTCCTCGCCCAGACCTGCTGGGCGCTGCAGGAGGCCCACAATCACGGCCTGATTCACCGGGATCTGAAACCGGCCAACATCTTCGCCGCGAAGCGGGGCGGCGTGTTCGACGTGACCAAACTGTTCGACTTCGGGCTGGTCCTGCTGCGCGGCGAGGGGGACAACTTTCTGAGCATGCTCGGACCCGGCGCGACGACACCGTTCGCGGGGTCGCCGTTGTACATGTCACCCGAACAGGCCGTCGGAATGAAACTCGACGCCCGGTCCGACATCTATTCACTCGGTGGTGTGGCGTATTACATGCTCACCGGCCGGCCCCCCTTCGAAGCGGAAACCGCCTGGCGCGTGATGGTGGCTCATGCCAAGGAACAGGTCACTCCGCCATCGCGCTGGAATCCGTCGATCCCCAAGGATCTGGAAGCGGTGGTCCTGCGCTGCCTCGCCAAGGAACCAGACGATCGGTACGGATCTCCGCGAGAATTGGCCGAAGCCCTCGGAGCTTGCCGCGATTCCAACACGTGGAACTACGAACACGCCGGGGCCTGGTGGCGGGAACGCGCCGCCGAGATTGATCCGACGCTCCTGGATCCGTGACGCGGGAGAATCCAGTCGTTCCAAGTTCACGCCGTAGCTGAACTCGCAAGAGTTCAGTGGATTGCGAAAACGGGCTGAATTCTTGTGAATTCAACGACGGTAAGTCGCGAACTTGAACGTACTGAAATTGCAATCAACGGAACCTCTACGGCAGGACGGTCAACA
The DNA here is from genome assembly GCA_031372385.1 of Planctomycetota bacterium. Classification (GTDB taxonomy): domain Bacteria; phylum Planctomycetota; class Planctomycetia; order Planctomycetales; family Planctomycetaceae; genus Schlesneria. The sequence continues at coordinate 1,603 of JANMLE010001886.1, forward strand.
CTGCGGCGGGATTGAGGCTTCCCGAGCGGAATCCGTCCAGATCGAGCGTCACATAGCGAAACCCGAGGGCATGCAGCTTCGCGCGGATCTTGTCCCGCAGGGCAGGGGACGACAGCGTGTCGATCGCGTCACTCGGAAGTTCGATGCGGGCCAAGTCGTTCGCTTCGCAGCGGACACGCAGTTCCCGCAGGTTCAGTTCCTGCCGCAGGAATTGTTCGGCCTCATCGATCCGTCGGACGCGCTCGGGCGTGACCTCGACCCCGTAGGCAATCCGGCTGGAAAGGCAGGGGGTGGCCGGCTTGTCCCAGACGGGCAGATCCCACAGCCGCGCGAGTTCACGTACATTGGCTTTGGTGAACTCCGCCTCAATCAATGGCGACCGAACCTGAAACTCAGACGCCGCCTGCATGCCGGGACGATAGTCGCCGCGATCATCCAAGTTGGCACCGTTGACCAAGACATCGACTCCGAGGGGCGGTGCCAGTTCCTTCAGGCGCGTGTACAGCTCCGTCTTGCAGAAGTAACACCGGTTGACGGGGTTTTGCAGGTAATTGGGGTCCGAGAACTCCCGTGTTTGGACCACCACATGACGGATGCCGATCGCCGCCGCCATCTCGATCGCCAGATCCTGTTCGCCGGCGGCCAAGCTGGAACTGACAGCGGTCACGGCGACCGCATCGTCACCGCACGCCAACTGGGCGGCCTTCGCGACGACGGTACTGTCCACTCCCGCGGACAGCGCGACGGCAACACGACCGTATCCCCGCAGGATTTCCAGCAGACGGTCCCGCTTGCGTTCGATCTCTGTGGGAACTGTCGACATGATTGCAAACTGATCATTTCGGGGCAGGGGAGGGAAAACGAACATTTCGGACGGTTTCGAGGTTTGAGGCTATCGGTTTGAGTCCCCACCCACAATCCGCGAACTGTGGCGATCCGGTGAATCGGCGAAAGCCTGCCGAGTCTGTCGCGAATAGCAATCGTGGCGTATACTCTTCCGCCGTGAAGCGCGTCCGTGCCGACGCGATGCCAAACCTTGCCGACTTTGTTGGAATCAATTCCATGCGACAAATCGTTCCGATCATTCGCGTGAGCTGCTGCTCGTTGGTGGCTGTCTTGGTTGTGACGATCGCGATGGCCGCGGTCACTCCGGATCAGAAGAAGGAGTTGAAAGACATCGACTCCGACCTCAATAAGGTTTCGAGCCTGATCACGAAAAAGAAGTACGACGAAGCCGAGACGGAGCTGAAAGGGCTGGAACAGCGCCTGGAAAAACTGATCAAGGAAGGCAAGGTTCCCGAAACCGATCCCGCCGTCAAGCCGGTTCGACTGCAACTCGACAAAGAGAAAGCGAAGCTCGGCAAGGCCAGTGGCAAGGGGACCGTCAGCTTCGTGAAAGACGTCGCGCCGATCTTCGTCAGCAAGTGCGTCGGCTGCCACACGGACGGCGATGCCAAGGGGGGATTGCGGCTGGATACCTACGCAGCGATGGAGAAGGGGGGCGGACGCGGA
>JANMLE010000002.1:0-3959 GCA_031372385.1 Planctomycetota bacterium
GCGGGATGCTGGATCTTGCCACATCCGGCGCACGCCAGATTGCAGCGGAACAGAGGTTCGAGCATCAGCACCAACGGATAGCGTTTCACGCCGCGCAGCCGCTTGCCGAGCACATAACTCGCCACCGTCCACATCTGGGAAATGGGCACGCCCATCAATCGTCTCCCCGGTTACTGTCATCCTGACTCAAAGCGGGTGAAGGTGTACCAGTTTTCGCCGAACATGTCAGCATCAGCGACGCCGACTTCCGACCGCCGACCCCTTTTCTTTCGACGCGAATCGCAGTCGATCCATCAAGATCTGCCGCGGGTGACGATCATTCGCGCCCAGAGTACACTCCCGCGATGCAAGTCACGGAACTCACCGCCTATCACGTTCGCATTCCGCTGCGAAAGCCCGTGCGACATGCGTCGCATGCCCGGACCGAAACCGAGTCGCTGGTCGTCCGCTGTCGCCTCGACAACGGCATCGTCGGGTGGGGCGAGGGCCTGCCGCGCGAATACGTCACCGGCGAGACCATCGACGCCGCCTGGCAACTGCTTCAGACGACAGACATTCGGCGGCAACTCGCCGGTCCCTGGACCGGGATCGCGGACACGATCGCATCGCTCGATCGCTTTCAACTGACGCGGCCGGTGATCGACGACCGCGACTGTTTCGGCAACTCGGTCCGCTGTGCGATTGAACTGAGTGTCCTCGACGCGGTCTGCCGCACGGAACAGAAACCGCTGTCGGCCGTCACCGCGCTGCTGCCGGAGACGATAGCGATACGGGCGAGTCATGAGCAGGTCCGCTACAGCGCGGTCTTCACGGCGATGAGCCTCTTCGCGCAGATCCATCGGGCTTTGAAATTGCGGCTGTTTGGGTTCCGCGCGGCGAAGGTGAAGACCGGCGTGGAAGGTGTCGATGACCGGGCGATGTTCCGGCGACTGCGGTTCCTGCTGGGACGCTCGTTCGATCTGCGGCTCGACGCCAACGAAGCCTGGACCTGTGAAAACCTGGAGGCGAAGCTCGCGCCGCTCCTGCCATACGGCGTCACGTCCGTCGAACAGCCCGTCCCGCATGAGCAGGTGGATGGTCTGTCGCAACTGCGGAGCCGAGTCGGGGTGCCGCTGATGCTGGACGAATCGCTCTGCAGCCTGGTCGATGCCCGCCGCGCCATCGAACGGGGGACGTGCGACCTGTTCAACATCCGCCTGTCGAAGTGCGGCGGGTTCCTCAACTCGCTGCGACTGGCTGCGCTGGCGCATCAGGCGGGGCTGGGCTACCAACTCGGCTGCCAGGTGGGTGAGACGGGGATCTTGTCCGCGGCCGGTCGGCACTTCGCCACGTCCGTGTCGAACATCCGCTACTTGGAAGGAAGCTTCGATCGCTTCCTGGTCCGCGAACGATTGACCGTCGAGGACATCACATTCGGATACGGCGGCCTGGCCCCGGCGATCACGGGTGCGGGCCTGGGAGTGACGGTTGATGAAGCGGCGTTGGCGCGCGTCACGCAGCGCGCGTTAAAGATCGAACTCGAAGAGCCCGCGCCGTCCGGAAGTGCAAAGTGAGAAGTGATCAGTGCAAAGTGCAAAGTGCGAGACGAGAAGCGTCGTGTCTCCCTTTCAATTTGCTGACGCCACTGGATTGCATGTGTTGCCGTTTTTGCCCCGAAGGGGCGGAGGAAACCAGCCCAGGGCAAGCTCGCTCGGCGAGCGCCGCCCTGGGATCGGTGATCCAACGAATGGATGTGCCCTGAAGGGGCACGGGAGGTCTCGGCGATCCGTAGCCCTTTCAGGGCAAACATTCTTGGTGTGGCTTCTCCCCAGGGCGGCGCTCGCCGGGCGAGCTTGCCCTGGGCTGATTTCCGTCGGCCCCGTCGGGGCGAAGAATAAGACACATGCAATCCGTAAGAGTCAGTCAATTTGCACTTTGCACTGATCACTTCTCACTTTGCACAATCCCGTTCAGAACACCGACACCAGCAGTAGCTGCGACATCCGGACCAGCCACGTCCGGTCTTCCGCGGTCATCTTCCCGGCATTCATGATCTGCTTCGACCGGTTCCGCACGTTCGTCACGAGAAACCGCTGCGTTTGCGTGAGCGGCTTTTGCTGATCGGCTTCGAGCAGCAGCGTTGTGATCCGGTGCAGCACGCGGGGTTCCTCCATGCTACGTTCATCCGGATCGCTCCACATGGGCGGTTGCGGCGCGTCGGCGACGTGGCGCGACAGCTTCAGCATCAGGCTGGCGATCCGCGCGGCCTTCTCGTAGTCGATCTTGTCCGGTGTGTCCTGCGGAGTGTGGTAGTCGGGATGCTCGCCCGTGGAAAAGAACAGGTACGGGATCTCGCGGTCGCGAAAGGCTCCGTAGTCGCTGCGAGTCCCCACGATATCGGTGCCGAGACGGCAGACTTCCAGGCCCGGTGGCGTGCCGACGACATCCAGCGCCGACCGCAATTCAGACGCGCGTTCACTTCCGATCACGAAGACGGCCGGCAGCGGCAGGTCGCCGAGTGACCGACCGATCATGTCCGCCGTGACGAACAGCTTGACGCGCTCGATCGGCCACGGGGGATGGGCCGCGAACCAGCGCGAACCCCACAGCATCCGCTCTTCCAAGTCGAACGCGATAAACACCACGCTTCGCCGGGGCACGACCTTGTCCGCAGCCGTCGACCGGGCGGCTTCAATCAACATGGCGACTCCCGACGCGTTGTCGTCCGCTCCCGCGTAGATGTGGCCGTTCTGTGTTCCGAGGTGGTCGTAGTGGGCACTGATGATCACGATTTCTTCGGCAAGTGTCGGATCTCCGCCCGGCAGCCACGCGCCGATGTTGTGTCCCATGATCGGGATCGTTCCGTCTTCGGCCGCGGCACCGGGGATGGCCTGTTCGAAGTCGGCCAGTGGTGACTCATCAGTCTTCTTGTCAGCACCATCCCCGCCGGGGACAGACGCAAACAGCGGTCGCAGCCCGGCCGACTTCCATTGATCCACGATGTATCGTCGCGCATCGGCCTTGGCGGCCCCCGATCGACCGGCCAGTTTCGGACTCGCCAGGAACTCGATGTGCGGACGCATCTGCTCGGCGCGGATCGCCGGTTCGAATGTCGCGGGTGCGGCGACGGGCGTTTCCCCGCCGGATGCCAAACCCGCCGCGAGCAGGACCAGCACCGCGTAGGACAGGTTTCCTACCTGTCCGTGACACACGATGCCGTCGCAGCCACGCTCGCCAGAGCATGGGAAGCAACAACGATGCTCCCACGCTCTGGCGAGCGTGGCGACGACAGACACGATCAACAAGTGCTTCACCTGTGCGACCAATGCCTGGATCAGCCAGCACGGGGCTCCGTTCGAATGCCGCAGACTCATGGAGAAAACTCCTGAAACAAGACCGCTGTGAAGCTTGCGCGACTGCGGTTGATGGGCGATGACCCTGGCGGTCGCAACGATTCTCACGAAGTTTCCTATCGTAGCGGGGTCCGGGCGGCCGATGAACATCCGCAGTCCGCAATTGTCCGCCGGATGGAAATCTGCGGACGTTGGGCCGGACCAGACCTTCGAAAATTCGGGCGGATTGACCGCTTCCGTTGGCAGGCTTTCAGGAGATGTGACCATGCGTCGAGCGATGTTGGCGATGCTGCTGGTGGGGGCGGCGATTCTGGCGGGAGGGAAATCGGCACAAGCTGCCGGAGAAGGTCAGCCGTCGGACTGGGGTCGGTTTTACAACTATCCGTACGTCTACTACCCGCACAACTACCAGGCTCCCAAAGAGTACAACAGCCTCTACAACCGTTATCCGCAGGAACGGCAAATCCCCGTATACAACAAGAACTGGTACAACTTCTACCCGACCAAGAAGAACTACCACATGGGCCACCATTTCGTCTTGGACGTGTTTTAACCGACGGGATCCCAGGGGAAGACGCGTTCAGCCCGACGATGTCACAGTCGTCGGGCTGCCGTCATTCTTTGGAG